>NZ_CAXIBN010000040.1:0-21196 GCF_964021735.1 uncultured Wocania sp.
TCTAATTTTTTTGCTAGCATTTCGGCACCAGTATGTATAGGTACGTTAATGCCCATAAACGTATTCCAATGAAACGCTTTATTAATTTTTGGTGATTGATCGGCCGCAAATCCGTTAATGGTTAATTCACCATCACGTTTTGCTTTAATAAGTGTTGGTATGGTTTCTTTTGTAGTTATTAAATAGCTATTGTATTTGGCCCTAATGCGCTTTATTAAAGCATCAAAATATTTGTTGGCTAATGGTTTGTAAACAGCATAACCTTTGCCTTTCATGTGTTTTTGTAGAATAAAAATCCACTCAAAATTACCGTAGTGTCCACACATTAAAACAATGCTTCTATTATTGTTTTCATGTTGTTGAATTTCTTCAATATTGGTAAATGTAAAACGCTTTTTCATTTCTGCTTCAGAAATGGTTAGAGATTTAATAGATTCCAACATCATATCGCAAAAATGATGATAAAACTTTTTAGAAATATGTTTTAATTCCTTTTCAGGTTTATTGGGAAAGCATAATTTTAAATTATCAAAAACTACTTTTTTTCTGTAACCAACAATATGATATATTATCACAAAAATAAAATCAGAAAACAAATAAAGTATTCTAAAAGGTAATATAGAAATTAACCACAAAAACGGATAAACAATAATATAAACTAGAAATTGCATTAATTAATTTTAGATTTGTAGCGACAAAGATATATTAATTTCATTTTAAACCTTAAAACCCTATGGGCAAATTAGATTTAGTTACAATTATAATTATAGCAGCCAATGTTATTATATCTTATAAAGGTTTTGGTGACTACAGTTTTTTTGAAAAATACAAGTTTAATGTTGGCGCGGTAAAAAGAGGCGAGCAAATTAGAATGTTTAGTTCGGGTTTTTTGCATGCAGATAATGCACATTTATTTTTTAATATGTTCTCATTATACTTTTTTGCTGATGTAGTTATAAATTCTTTAAACAGATTTAATTTTATATTAGTGTATGTTGGTAGTTTGCTATTGGGCAGTTTATTATCACTATATTTTCATAAAAACGAATATCATTATAGTGCTGTAGGTGCTAGTGGCGCAGTTTCTGGTGTTATTTATTCTGCTATTTTATTACAACCAGGAATGAGTTTGTATATGTTTTTTATACCTATCCCGATTCCAGCTTATATTTTCGGAATTGGCTATTTACTATATTCCATTTACGGTATGAAAAACAGGATAGGAAATATTGGTCACGATGCTCATTTTGGAGGCGCAGTTGGTGGCTATATAATTACTTTAATATTATCGCCATGGCTCTTTCAAACCAATTTATTAATGATTGGTTTACTAGCACTACCAATAGTTTTGTTGTATGTTTTGAAGAAAATGGGGAAGATGTAATTTATTATTAGTGTTTAAAAAATTAAAAAGCTTACTCAATTAATGAATAAGCCTTTTGCTAAATAAATTCTTTTAGTTGTTTATTCGTAGAAGAAGGCCATTGTAGTGTCTTCTTCAGGACCCCATCTACTTTCTGTTTTATATATTGAGGTTTTGGGATATTCATTATTATCATAAGTATATTCATATTCATCAAAATAATTAACAGTACCGTCTTGTATTTCTTTTAAACTAGTTACATTGTTAACGCTCCCATATTCTGCTAGCCCACCAAAGTCAACGCTAATTAGGTTTATAATATCTATGTGTTGTATGTTTCTCAGAGCTCCTTTTTTATCGTCGTAAGTATATATATACTCGATACTGTCATCATCCCATTTTTCATTCATTATATTTTTTCCTTCAAAAGTGTTGATCGAACTATATGAAAAGGTTTCTTGAACAGCATAAGTTCCATAATATACCGATTCGGTCATAGTGTTATCAGAATTGTAAGTGAAAATGTGTTTCTCTGCATGATCATTATCTTTTTCAAAAAATATAATATAGCTTCCTAATGTTTCGTCTAGGTTATATTGAATAGTAACATAAGTTTGTAAATCATTACTATCTAAATCATCTATCCTTATTAATTTATCATTTTCATAGATATATTTTGTAATATAACCATCCCCAGCATCTACGCTAATTAATTTATTGCCGTCATAGTTAAAGGTTACTGTATATTCGTCTGCAGTACCTTTGTCATAAACTATTTTTTTTATTAAGGTTGAGTCTGTAGTTTCTTCATCTGGATTATCGACAGATTCAGTATTACAAGTAAAAAAAGTAATAGATAATGCAATAAGTAAGAATTGTTTTAATTTCATTTTATTTTTATTTTAAGCTGCAAATATAATTCTTTAAAGAAAGAATTGTCTTATAATTATTAAAGATTTATTCTAAAAACTAAATAAATATTGCCTTAGTAATTTTAATATGGCATAGCTATTGAATTTATATAATGAAATTTAAAGCTGTTTATTTGTTAAAATATTAATTTTCAGCTTGTTATAGTTTTTGTAAACCCCAAAAAAATAAAAAGCAATTTGTTTTAATGACAGATTGACTTAAATATATATATGAAGAAATCTAATTTTATATCGCTTGACAGTTTGTCATTACAGGAATTTGATGAAAACTCAGAGTTAATTCCGTTAATGACACCTGAAGATGAAGAAGAAATAAATAATGAAGAATTACCTGAAACCTTACCAATTCTTTCGTTAAGAAATACCGTGTTATTCCCAGGAGTTGTTATTCCTATTACTGCTGGTCGCGATGCATCCATCAAATTAATTAACGATGCCAATAAAGGCAGTAAAGTTATTGGAGTGGTGGCTCAAAAAGACGAATCGGTAGAAAATCCAACTGCAAAAGACATCCACGAAACAGGAACAGTAGCAAGAATACTCCGTGTTTTAAAAATGCCCGATGGTAATGTAACGGTTATTATTCAAGGAAAAAAGCGTTTTAAAGTAGCCGAGGTTATTACTGAAAAACCTTACATGAATGCTACCATTAGAGATGTTGCAGAAGCAAAACCAGCTGTTAATAATAAAGAGTTCTCTGCCATTATAGATTCTATTAAAGATTTAGCGCTTGAGATTATTAAAGAAAACCCAAATATTCCAAGTGAGGCATCTTTTGCTATTAAAAATATAGAGAGTAATTCGTTTTTAATAAATTTTGTGTCCTCAAACATGAATCTTTCAGTAGAGGAGAAGCAGTCGCTTTTAGAAATGGATAATTTAAAAGAGCGAGCGTTGTCAACACTTAAGTTTATGAATGTTGAGTTTCAAAAACTAGAGTTGAAAAACGATATCCAATCTAAAGTACAGATGGATATGAGCCAGCAACAGCGCGAATATTTCTTGCATCAACAAATGAAAACAATTCAAGAAGAATTGGGAGGTGTAAGTCATGATGAAGAAATAGAGGAGATGAAAACGCGTGCTTTAGAAAAGCACTGGGATGAAGATGTTGAAAAGCATTTTAATAAAGAAATTGCCAAAATGCAACGTATGAATCCGCAAGTAGCAGAATATTCTATACAGCGTAATTATTTAGAGTTGTTTTTAGATTTGCCATGGAATGAATTCAGCAAAGATAAATTCGATTTAAAACGTGCTATGAAAATTCTAGATCGTGATCATTTTGGTTTAGAAGATGTAAAACGCAGAATCATAGAATACTTAGCAGTTTTAAAGTTGCGTAACGATATGAAATCGCCAATTTTATGCTTATATGGGCCTCCTGGAGTTGGTAAAACATCTTTAGGAAAATCGATTGCAGAAGCTTTAGGAAGAGAATATGTGCGTATTTCATTAGGTGGTTTACGAGACGAAGCTGAAATTCGCGGACACCGTAAAACATACATTGGCGCCATGCCTGGGCGTATTATCCAAAGCCTTAAAAAGGCAGGAACATCAAATCCTGTGTTTGTTTTAGATGAAATTGATAAGCTATCAAATTCGAATCAAGGCGATCCTTCTTCAGCTATGTTAGAAGTTTTAGATCCTGAGCAAAATAGTGAGTTTTATGATAACTTTTTAGAAATGGGTTACGACTTATCCAAAGTTATGTTTATTGCTACTTCTAATAGTTTATCTACTATTCAACCTGCTTTGCGAGACCGTATGGAAATTATAAATGTTACAGGGTATACCATTGAAGAAAAGGTAGAAATTGCAAAACGTCATTTATTACCAAAACAGTTAAAAGAACACGGTTTAACTAATAATCATATAAAAATTGGAAAACCTCAATTAGAAAAAATTGTTGAGGGTTACACGCGTGAATCTGGAGTTCGTGGGTTAGAAAAGCAAATAGCGAAAATGGTACGATACGCTGCCAAAAATATCGCAATGGAAGACGCCTATAATGTTAAAATTTCCAATGAAGATATTATTGAAGTTTTAGGTGGACCAAAATTAGAACGCGACAAATACGAAAACAATAATGTTGCTGGTGTTGTAACAGGCTTAGCGTGGACAAGTGTTGGTGGTGATATTTTGTTTATAGAATCCATACTTTCTAAAGGAAAAGGAACCATGACCATTACTGGAAACCTTGGTAAGGTAATGAAAGAATCGGCAACTATTGCTATGGAGTATATAAAATCTAATGCGGATGAATTTGGAATAGATGCTGGCATATTTGAAAAATACAATGTGCATATTCACGTGCCAGAAGGTGCTACTCCTAAAGACGGACCAAGTGCTGGTGTAACGATGTTAACATCTTTAGTATCATTATTTACACAAAGAAAGGTAAAGAAAAGTTTAGCCATGACTGGCGAAATTACACTTCGTGGAAAAGTGCTTCCTGTTGGAGGGATTAAAGAGAAAATACTTGCTGCAAAACGTGCTCGTATTAAAGAAATTTTGCTTTGTGAAGATAATCGTCGTGATATTGAAGAAATTAAACCAGAGTATTTAAAAGGCTTAACGTTTCATTATGTGTCCGATATGAGCGATGTTATTAAATTGGCATTAACAAATCAAAAAGTAAAGAATCCGAAGAAATTATAAAAAGTTGATTGCTGAAGCCTCGACATAGTTCGAGGTTTTTTTATGAATTAAAATAAAAGATACTTGCTACCGTTTTAAGATAGATTTGTTTACTTTGTAACAGTAAATATGCTAAGGAAAATTATCACTATTTTTTGCTCGTTTGTAGTCAGCTCAACTTTTGCTCAAGTTGGAGGTGAGGCTACTTACCAGTTTCTTAATTTGGTATCATCACCACGTCAAGCGGCATTAGGTGGTAAAGTGTTAACTAATGTGGATTACGATGTTACCCAAGCCCTATATAATCCAGCAACGATTAATGTTGAAATGGATAATCAATTAGCTATTAATTATACGAGTTATTTAGGTGGTATTAGTTATGGTACTGCAGCTTATGCTTATACTATTGATAGGCGTACGCAAACTTTTCACGCAGGTGTTACTTATATAAATTATGGTTCTTTTGAAGGCTATGATGAAAACGGTAACAAAACAGGAACATTTACAGGTAACGAAGCCGCTTTATCAATGGGTTATGCATTACAAATTGGGTATTCCGATTTTTATTTCGGAACAAATTTAAAATTAATTACCTCTAAATTAGAGCAATATAGTTCGTTTGGTGCTTCGGTAGATTTAGGATTATTATATATAAATGAAGATTTAGATTTTCATGCTGCTGTTGCCGTTAGAAACTTAGGAACTCAAATAACAACTTATGCAGGTTTAAATGAGCCCTTGCCTTTTGAAGTCGATTTTGGCATGTCGCAGACTTTAGAACACGTACCTATTCGCTGGCATGTTACCTTCGAGAATCTTCAAGATTGGCCTATTGCAAGACCAAACCCTGCGAGAACGACAAGCGATTTAAGTGGGAATCAATCTAACGAAAAAATTGGATTTTTAGGACAAGTAATTAGGCATACTATTTTAGGTGCAGAACTTTTCCCCCAAGGCGGATTTAATATCAGATTAGGTTATAATTTTCGTAGAAGTGAAGAACTTCGAATATTAGATCAACGCAATTTTTCAGGTTTGTCTGCAGGTATTTCAATAAAAATGAACAAAATGCGCTTTAGTTACACGCATGCTAAATATACAAGCGCAGCTAATTCTAACTTTTTTGGTTTGCAAATAGATTTACAATAATAGTATTCAGTAAACAGTCGTAGTATCCAAGCTCACTCAAACAAATTATTTTCATTTTAGCAATAATTAAAGTGATTAGTGTTTCTTACTTTAGTGCACTTTAATTATTTTAGGCACATCAAATTAAAAAATGAATAAAATCACAATAGCCATAGATGGCTTTTCTTCAACCGGAAAAAGTACCGTAGCAAAACAAATAGCAAAACATTTGGGGTATGTGTATGTCGATTCTGGTGCCATGTATAGAGCCATAACGTTTTATGCGATGCAAAATGGTTTGATTAGTGATGATGACTTTAATAAAGAAGCACTTATATATCAATTACCAAAAATTAATATCAGTTTTAAATTCAATGAAAACTTAGGTTTTGCTGAAGTGTATTTAAATGAAGAAAATATTGAAAAACAAATACGAACTTTAGAGGTTTCAAGTTTTGTTAGTAAAGTGGCTACGGTTTCAGAAGTACGTGAGCAACTAGTAAAACAACAACAGAAAATGGGAGAAGATAAAGGTGTGGTTATGGATGGTCGAGACATTGGCACTGTTGTTTTTCCGAAAGCTGAACTTAAAATATTTATGACGGCTTCAGCTGAAACTAGAGCTCAAAGGCGTTATGAAGAGCTTATTGGACGTGGTGATGATGTTGATTACAATGCTGTTTTAAAGAATGTACAAGAGCGTGATTATATAGATTCTAATAGAAAAGATTCTCCTTTAGTAAAAGCCGATGATGCTATAGAAATTGATAATTCTAATTTATCATTACAAGAACAATTCGATAAGGTTTTACAGCTAGTAAAAATGACAGCAGGAAATTGTGAGTAAGTATTAATTGCAGTTTTCAGTTTTTAAAATTATTTGCGAATTTGTGACAGCTAAAAAAACGAATCTTTAACTTAATAAAAATCCGCTTTTAAAATGTTTTATCTTAAACCTTTTTATCAATTCGGAATAATCAATTCTTGATTTGGATAAATTAAATCTGGGTTTTTTAAAATATCTGAGTTTGCTTTAAAAATATCCTGGTATTTTGAAGCTTTCCCATAATACTGAACAGCTATTTTTCCTAAAGTTTCACCACTTTTTACAGTATGTCTGTGGTAAACACTTTTATCAGCTATTTTAATATCTGCCATAATATCGGTTGGGTTTTCGCCTCCAACAGCTTTAATTTCATCCCAAAGCAGGTTTTTTTCGTATGGTGTTTTGGCGGTTCCCCAAACTTTTAAAACGCCATTTTCTTCTTGTACATCACCGTTTTGTATGTTTAATTTTTGCCCTAAATCTAGTACAGATTGGTACTTTTCTTTCATTGTCATAGTGTTATATTTAATTATTTATCAAGCTAAATATAGTAAAAGGACTTTCAAAAAAAACGTTTTTTTTACTTTAATTACAGTTCTAATACTCAGTAGTTTAAAATAGTTTAATCAAATTAGGCTAATTTATTGAAAATATGTATTTTTGCACTCCTTTTAGCGAATTATCGGAAAGATAAAAGGGATTGAAACTTAAAATAAATAACACTTCTGTGTGTTAATTGCTTAAATCTTCCGAGGCATACAGAATACAAAAACGTAGTGTAATCATAAATTTCTGCGAAGACGGAAATATTAAATTACAATTACATAATTATTTTAAATGGCTGAAAAAGCAAAACAAGCTGAAGTTGAAGCAACCGATGCTGCAACAGTAGAAGCTCCAGTAGTATCTGAAGCAAAAGCAAACCCTGAAAAATTCTTAAAAGACTTTAACTGGCACAATTACGAAGAAGGAATTGATGAAGTTGATGACAAACAATTACAAGAATTTGAAAAATTAGTAGCAGAAAACTTCGTTGACACTTTAAATGATGAAGTTGTTGAAGGTACTGTAGTTCACATCTCAGATCGTGACGCTATTATCGACATCAATGCAAAATCTGAAGGTGTTATTTCTTTAAACGAATTTCGTTACAATCCTAGTTTAGCAGTTGGCGATAAAGTAGAAGTATTAATTGATGTGCGTGAAGATGCAACGGGTCAATTAGTATTATCTCACAGAAAAGCACGTGTAATTAAAGCATGGGATAGAGTAAATAAAGCACACGAAACTGGTGAAATTGTTAATGGTTTTGTTAAATGTAGAACTAAAGGTGGTATGATTGTAGATGTATTCGGTATCGAAGCATTCTTACCAGGTTCTCAAATTGATGTTAAACCAATTAGAGATTACGACCAGTACGTAAATAAAACTATGGAATTTAAGGTTGTAAAAATCAACCACGAATTTAAAAACGTAGTTGTTTCTCATAAAGCTTTAATTGAAGCTGATATTGAAGAACAAAAGAAAGAAATTATTGGTCAATTAGAAAAAGGTCAAGTATTAGAAGGTGTTGTTAAAAACATCACATCTTACGGTGTATTTATTGATCTTGGTGGCGTTGATGGTTTAGTTCATATCACAGATTTATCTTGGTCTAGAATTAATCATCCAAATGAAATAGTTGAGTTAGACCAAAAATTAAATGTTGTAATTCTTGATTTTGATGAAAACAAATCAAGAATCCAATTAGGATTAAAACAATTAAGCAAGCACCCTTGGGAAGCTTTAGCTGATACTGTAAAAGTAGGAGATAAAGTAAAAGGTAAAGTTGTTGTAATTGCAGATTACGGTGCATTTATTGAGGTAGCTGATGGTGTTGAAGGATTAATTCACGTTTCAGAAATGTCTTGGTCTACACACTTACGTTCTGCTCAAGATTTCGTATCAGTTGGAGACGAAGTAGAAGCGCAAATCTTAACTTTAGATAGAGAAGATCGTAAAATGTCTCTTGGTATCAAACAATTAAGTGCAGATCCATGGACAGATATTACAAGCAAATACCCGTTAGGTTCTAAGCATACAGGTGTGGTACGTAACTTTACAAATTTTGGTGTTTTTGTTGAATTAGAAGAAGGTATTGATGGATTAATTTATATCTCAGATTTATCTTGGACTAAGAAAATTAAGCATCCATCTGAGTTTTGTGCAGTAGGAGATAAGTTAGACGTTATTGTATTAGAATTAGATGTTGAAGGACGCAAATTAAGCTTAGGTCATAAACAAACAACAGATAACCCTTGGGATAAGTATGAAACTGAATTCGCTTTAGAAACAGTACATACAGCTGCATTAACTGAAATAGTTGATAAAGGTGCTACAGTTGAGTTTAATGAAGATATCGTTGCATTTGTACCTTCTCGTCACCTTGAAAAAGAAGATGGAAATAAGCTTAAAAAAGGAGAAACTGCCGAGTTTAAAATTATTGAATTCAATAAAGAATTTAAACGTGTAGTAGCTTCTCATACCGCTATTTTTAAAGCAGAAGAAATTAAGAATGTAAAAGCAGCTGCTAAAAAAGCAGCTACTGCAGCAGCAGAAGCAAAACCAACTTTAGGTGATGCTAATGATGCTTTACAAGCTCTTAAAGACAAAATGGACGGAAAAAAATAATTAAAATATTATTTTTTATTTCCGTGTAAACGGAAATCCATTATAAAATGAAAGCCTTCAGATAACTGAAGGCTTTTTTTGTATCTCATTATGAGCAGTTCCAATAATTATAGGATAATATAACAATCTAGTTATCAACAATTATATCTACATACGTTCTTTAATGAAAAACTCATAACAACGTTTAACAGTAAAACACCTTTCAACTTCTAAAATTTTGCATTACCTTTGTACTCCAAATACGTTTGGATAGTATATGAGTCAAAAAGTTTTACTTAACGCAAAAGAGGTAAACATCATTCTTCACCGATTGGCTTGTCAACTTATTGAAAAACATAACGATTTCTCTAACACTGTTTTAATAGGCCTACAGCCTCGTGGCGTGTTTTTAGCCGATAGATTAGCCAAAATACTAACTGAAGATTACAAGGTTAAAGACATTAAGCTAGGGCATTTGGATATTACTTTTTTTAGAGATGATTTTCGTAGAAGTGACAAACCTTTAGAAGCCAACACAACAAAAATCAATTTTTTAGTTGAAAATAAAAACATTGTATTTATTGATGATGTGTTGTATACAGGGCGTAGTATTAGAGCAGCATTAACAGCAATTCAATCGTTTGGAAGACCAAACGAAATAGAATTATTAACGTTAATCGATAGACGTTTTAGCAGGCATTTACCTATTCAGCCTGATTACAGAGGCAGACAAGTAGATGTAATAAATAATGAAAAAGTAAAAGTAAACTGGAAAGAATATGATAATGAAGATTCAGTTTACTTAATAGAAAAATAATTAAAAGCAATGAGCGAGTTAAGTGTCAATCACTTATTAGGAATAAAATATCTTAAAGAGCAAGATATTCAACTAATTTTTGAAACTGCCGATCATTTTAAAGAAGTGATTAACAGGCCTATTAAAAAAGTGCCTTCGCTTAGAGATATTACTATTGCCAACTTATTCTTCGAAAATTCTACAAGAACGAAACTATCTTTTGAGCTTGCCGAAAAACGTTTATCTGCCGATGTTATTAATTTCTCATCAGCACAATCATCAGTAAAAAAAGGAGAAACCTTAATTGATACGGTAAACAATATTTTATCTATGAAAGTAGATATGGTAGTGATGAGACATCCTAACCCAGGAGCAGGCGTATTTTTATCAAAGCATGTAAAAGCAAGTATTATTAATGCAGGCGATGGTGCACATGAGCATCCCACACAGGCACTTTTAGATTCCTATTCTATTAGAGAACGATTAGGTGATGTAAAAGGAAAAAAAGTAGTTATTGTGGGCGATATTTTACATAGTAGAGTAGCGCTTTCAAATATATTTGCACTGCAATTGCAAGGTGCTCAAGTTATGGTTTGTGGACCAAAAACATTAATTCCAAAATACATAGATAAGCTTGGAGTAAAAGTTGAAACAAACTTGCGTAAAGCATTAAATTGGTGTGATGTAGCAAATATGCTCCGTGTTCAAAATGAGCGCATGGATATTAGCTATTTTCCATCAACAAGAGAATATACACAGCAGTTTGGAGTTAATAGAGAACTATTAGATTCTTTAGATAAAGAAATCACTATTATGCACCCAGGACCAATAAATAGAGGTGTAGAAATTACAAGTGATGTAGCCGATTCTAAACAAGCGATCATCTTAAATCAAGTTGAAAATGGTGTTGCGATTAGAATGGCAGTTATATACTTATTGGCTTCAAAGATTAAACAATAAAGCATGATTTTAGATCAAGACGGAAATATTTCAATAATTACCCAAGAAAAAGCAACTATAGTTGAACTAGTTAAGAAGATTCAAGCGTTATACCCTAAGTTTAAAAACAATAACATTATTGTATCGCTAACGACACTTAACGAAATTGGTTTATCTGATATTGTTGAATTTCTAGAGCTTTCTAATACACACAGAGCTTCTAAGCAATCATTCGTTATTGTTTCAGATAAAGTAAATCTTGATAAAGTACCTGATGAAATTGTTGTTGTACCCACCATTCAAGAAGCTTATGATATTATTGAAATGGAAGATATGGAACGCGATTTAGGGTTTTAACAATGAAAAAATTTCACCTCGCAGAAGTAAATATTGCTAAACGATTGGCTCCAATGGATGACCCAATTATGCAAGATTTTGTAAATAATTTAGATAAAATAAATGCTATTGCAGATAGTAGTGAAGGGTTTGTTTGGCGATTGCAGGATGAAGATAAAAATGAAGCAGTAAGTATTTTTGAAGATGATACTTTAGTAATAAACATGTCTGTTTGGAAAAGTTTAGATGCTCTTTTTAAATACACTTATAATTCTGGGCATATTGAAGTTTTTAAGCGAAAAAAAGAATGGTTTAGCAAAATGAAAATGATGCATATGGCGTTTTGGTATGTTCCTGCAGGTTACGAGCCCACATTTCATGACGCAAAAGCACGTTTAGATTATTTAAACAAACATGGAGACACACCATACGCATTTAGTTTTAAAAGTAAATTTACAGCTGAAGATTCTATAAATTACAAACCTGTTTTATAAAACATGAAGCTTTCCATATTAGGTTGTTACAGTGCTACACCAAGAGCTTTAACAAACACCACATCTCAAGTTTTAGAAATAAATAATCACATGTTTTTAATTGATTGCGGAGAAGGCACACAAGTTCAACTTCGTAAGCATAAAATTAAATTCAATCGTATAAAACATATTTTTATATCGCATCTACATGGCGATCACTTTTTTGGTTTAGCGGGATTAATTTCGACATTTCGATTATTAACACGCGAAGCTGATTTACACGTTTACGGACCAAAAGGTATAAAAGAAGTGATTACGCTTCAAATGAAATTAGCCGATTCTTGGACGAATTACAAACTTATTTTTCATGAATTAACTTCGAAAAAATCAGAATTAATTTTTGAAGATGAAAAAGTAGAAGTTTTTACTATTCCTTTAAATCATCGTGTTTATACAAACGGGTTTCTATTTAAAGAAAAGGAAGGCGAACGTAAATTAGATATTAAAGCTGTTGAAGATGCTAATATTGATACGGCCTATTTTAGAAAGCTAAAGCAAGGTTTTGATGTTGAAAATAAAAACGGCATTTTAATTGATAATAATATGGTTACAAAACCAGCTAACAAATCCAAAAGTTATGCGTTTTGCAGCGATACGATGTACAAAGAAGATATTATACCTATTATTAAAAATGCCGATGTATTGTATCATGAATCTACTTTTTTAGAAAAGCATGCACATTTAGCACCAAAAACTAAGCACTCAACTGCAAAAGAAGCCGCTACAATAGCTAAACTTGCAAATGTAGGCACATTGGTACTTGGTCATTATTCAACACGATACGATGGCTTAAATGCTTTTAAAGAAGAAGCTCAAACCGTTTTTAATAATGTTGAATTAAGTGAAGACGGTAAGACTTTTAATTTTTAATTAAACTCTTTTAAATTTAGAATCCATTCAATAGCTTCATGTAAATTTGTACAACGCTTAATACTTTTTTTGGCAAATTGTTTTTCAATAGACGCATTCATGTAGGTCGACATGTTGTACATTACTATAGCACTAGCAGAAATAAAATTGTATTTCTTTTCTAATTTCACCCAATTTTGTGGATCTACAGAGTAGTGATTAATTCTATTAGCAATAAAGCCTAATTGGGCATTTTCTCCATAAAAATTTAATACTTCAGCAATTAGTAATTCAGCTTTTTTCCAATCAAAATGAATACTTTCAAATAATTCACCAACAATAAATTTTTCAAAAAAGTAATAATTACCAAAAGGCATTTCTAATTTAAAAGGGTTTAATGTTTTATAATATTCAGAATCTTCAATTTTCATTTTTGGTTATTTAGGGTACGCTAATTTAGGAAAGTTCACACAGATAATTAAGAAAAAAAGTTGCTTTTTAATTATTTTTATAAACTAAAAGATAAGTTATTTTACTTGATCGAGATTTATCTTTACCTAATTTCTATTCAAAAGAATCATTATTGTCAACAATAGAAATTACGGTATTCATTTCTTTAATAGCGTATGTTTTAGAACCAGAACTAACGCATCCCAACACAACCAAATTTATTAGATGCGAACTGTAAAAAATCTGTCATATAGTTTTTTAAAAATGACGGAAACCATTTTAAATTTTCAAAACTTAAATATATATTTTACCTATAACACCTGTTTAAAAGTGATATTATTCTTTGCTTTTATTAGAATTGCTAAGAGTATAAAGTAACCCAAAAACAATAATTATAGTTACAACTACAAGTCTGTATAAAAGTGTCACTTCTAAAAAGTAGAATACAACTCTAACTATTATTACTAAAGCGCCAGTAATTATTAGTCCATTATGAAGAAAGGTTGAAAATTTTTTAATATCAATTTTCTTTTTTTCTTCTTTAGACATTGAATTGTATCCAGCAATTAAGTTTGGGTACTTTTTTACTAAAATTCCACAAATAATAAAAATGAGCCCTACAAGGGTTTCTACAAAAAGCATTTTGCGTAAATTTGAACACATAAATATAATATTTATTTTACAGATATTAATAATGGAAAAGGATTTAGGAGGCTATAGAAAATCTTACGAAAAGCACGAATTGCTACTAAAAGATGTACCAGAAAACCCAATGGAATTATTCCAAAAATGGTTTTATGAAGTGGATCAGTTTTTTATTGAAGATGAAACTAATGCAATGACAGTTTCTACTATAGGAAAAGACGGTTATCCAAAGAGTAGAGTAGTACTACTCAAAAAATACACCTATGAAGGTTTTATATTTTACACTAATTATGAAAGTGAAAAAGGTAAGGCTATTGCCGAAAATTCACATGTATGTCTATCCTTTTTTTGGCATGGTGCAGAAAGACAAATTATAATAAAAGGCAAAGCTGAAAAAATTGCTGAGAATTTAAGTGATGGTTATTTTGAATCTAGACCAAGAGGCAGCCAATTAGGAGCTTTAGTTTCAAATCAAAGTGATGCTATAGAGAGTCGTGAGTATCTTGAAGATAAATTACAAAAGCTTGAACAAGAATTTGAAGGTAAAGAGATACCAAGACCAGATTATTGGGGCGGATATATTGTAAAACCTGTTGAAATTGAATTTTGGCAAGGTCGCCCAAATAGGTTACACGATAGAATTCGCTATAAACTACAAAAAGATTATAATTGGATAATTGATCGATTATCTCCTTAAAATATCAGTTTAAACACCTTGTTTTAAATCTCGAACTACATTTAATCGATAAAAAATGCATTTTGTCGATTTTTGATTTGTCGTTTATCGATTTTAAACTCAATTATATTTATTACCTGTACATGGTTAATAACTTTATAGGACCAAATCTAAATTTACCTACTTATGAAGTTATTAAAAAATCTGCCTTTATTGGCATTGTTAGCTATCTTAACATTTTCTTGTACAACAGATAGCATTGATGAAAAAGCTGATGACCTTGTTGAAAACTTAGTTGTTCCACCTACAAAAACAATTGAGATTGAGATTTTAGAACTTATCAATAATCATAGGCTATCGTTAGGCTTAAATCCTTTAGCAGATTTAACAATTGTAAAATCTGTTGCATATAGCCATACTGACTATATGGTTGATAAAAACGAAGTGTCTCACGATAATTTTTATACTCGTAGCAATTATTTAAAATCTAAAGCAGGTGCAAAAAAAGTATCTGAAAACGTGGCTTACGGTTATAGTAGTGCAGAATCTGTAGTAAAAGCTTGGATTAGAAGCGATGGGCATAGAGCAACTATTGAAGGTGATTTTTCAAACTTTAATATATCAGCAGAAAAGAATGAAGACGGAAAATGGTATTACACAAACATTTTCATAAAAAAATAAAATTGTTTTTATAAACAATTACAACATAACCTTTTAATTTACTGATTTTTAGCAAATACTGTATTAGGTATGCAGTACAAGGAATTAACTGGTTATTTTTTAGTAACTATTTAGTTATTGAATTTAGCTTTAGGTATAAAATCCTCTCAGTTTTCTGAGGGGATTTTTTGATGTAGCTATTTAAAATATAGTTAATTATAAACCCAACGACAAAAGTTGTAATAGCTATTAGCCATCTAAACCTTATATCTCAATTGTTAAGCCTTAAATTATCTCTAGTTAAATTTAGAATTTGGTCATTTTTATCACAAATCGACAATTGATATTCAGAGTTTTCTTTTTGAAGTTTAAGGTTTTCATATTCCAATAGTTCTTTTTCCTATAAAAAATTAGATTTAACACTCGATTCAGATTCAATTTTAGTAAATCCACCCTGTTTTAAAAACGTTACTGAAGCTTTATTAGTTGAGATGTATTTTGTTTGACTGTTTAAGTTAACCTTATCAAGATCAATACATTCGCTACTCATTTTTTGCAAAAGAAATTTTACATCATCTACAGAACTATTTTTGAAAACCTCATTTTGTAATTCCGTTGAAGGAATAATACTGTGTTTTTCTTGAATACAATATTTTAAAATTCTATCCTTTGCTTGAGCTTCTGTTAAATCTTCAATCACGTATTTAAGATTTTTACAATTTTGCGAAGCTAAATAGCTTACACTTTAAATCTACAAAAAAACCACCAAAAGAAAGTTCGTTCCTTTGATGGTTTTAATCATTATGAATTTAGCTTGATGTTATTCCATTTTAATCACAATAAACTGTGTACGTCTGTTTAACTGATGTTGGTCTTCGGTACAATTTATAGTACCATCACAATCATTCGTTAATTTACGTTCTCCAAAACCTTCGTATTCGGTTATTCTCGATGCATCAACACCATTAGCTATTAAATACTTGTAAGTAGCATTAGCTCTTTCTTTTGAAAGTATATCGTTGTAAGCAGATGTCCCTCTAGAATCGGTATGAGATTCTATTTTAATAACCATGTTTGGATACTTGTTCATCATTAAATCAACAATTCTATCTAACTCTGCTGTGCTTTCACGGCGAATATCATATTTATTAAAATCGAAGTAAATAGGGTAGAGCTCTGTTATTGGTAATTCTTTTTCTAGAACAGGATTTAAAACAAAGTCGGCATTAATGCTAGTTACATTGTTTTCAATGCCTTTTGTGGTTACCATTCTAGAATCGTCAATATAATTTTCCTTTTTTGTGTCTAATCTATAATCGGTATCTCTATCAATATTGATTTCAAAATGTCCGTTTTCATCGGTTTGCAAATCTGCAATTTTATTACCGTTACTATCTAATAAGGTAACAACAGCATTTGGTACTGGTGCGTTAGTAATGGCATCGGTAATGGTGCCTTCTATTTTTAATTGAGGAATTCTGTCGTAGGCATAAATATCGTCACCTCCAATACCACCATCTCTATTGGATGCAAAGAAACCAGATAACCCATCATCATTCATGAAAAATGAAAAATCATCTTTACTTGAATTTACTGGAACGCCTAGATTTAAAACGCTAATGATACTGTTGTTAGCATTTGAAACGGTTCCGAAAATATCTAACAAACCTAAGCCTGCATGTCCGTCTGAAGAGAAAAATAATGCATTCTCACTATTTACAAACGGGAACATTTCATTTTTATCAGTGTTTACTACACTTCCTAAATTTTGAGGATCTCCTAAAGAGCCGTCGTTATTAATATCAACATAATAAATATCAGAACCACCATAGCCTCCAGACCTATCTGAAGTGAAATACAATTTAGTGTCATCACTATTTAATGCTGGATGTCCAGTGGAGTAGGCGTTGCTGTTAAAGCTAAGTTCTTCAACATTTGTCCATTCTCCATCAACCAATGATGCCTTATAAATTTTTAAATGCGTCATGCCTTCATCATCTTTTCCTAAAACATTTTTATTAAAATCGTTTCTAGAAAAGTACATGGTTTTCCCATCTTTAGTAATGGTTAATGGGCCATCGTGATATATTGAATTTATATCACCTTTTATTTTAGATTTGTGATCGACAATACTATCCGTTCGATTTTGAGCTGTATAAATATCTAAAAAAGGTTCTTCGTTCCAACCGTAAATATGTTTTGTTGAAACGCCAACATCTTTTGACGATGCAAAATAAATAGTTCCATTCTGCTCGAAGGCACCAAAATCACTATATTTTGAATTGAAATTAACATCAGCTAAAAAGTACTGTTGTTTAGCATTAAATATTGATGTGATAAAATCGCTGTCTTTTAAATATTTGTCTTTTTTTACAACACCACCAGCATCTTTAAAGCGCCTTAACCACACACGTGATTGTTTGTAGTCTTTAACACCACGTAAAGCCTGTGCATAGTTGTAATAGTACTCAATAGGAATATTATCTTGTTGAACGGCTTTTTGATAATACACTACAGCACTATCTGGATTACGCATATAAGCATAACTATCAGCTAACTGTCTGGTAGCATAATCTGCATTAAAGTCTTTTTCAATAAGATTATGGTAGACTTCAGCTGCACTAACAAATGAGAATTTATTAAATAAATTATCAGCTTTTTTTTGTGACCCATATTGCGCAGAAGCGTTAAAACTTAGCAATAATATTATACAGGTTAGTATGTAGTTTTTTAATTTCATTGGGGGCGATATTTTAATTAAAAAATATTTATTTGTTTACACAATTAGGTTAGTATTGTGTGTTTTTATTCCATTTTTACTACTATAAATTGTGTACGTCTGTTTAATTGATGATCCTTCTCTTCACATTTTTCTCCATCTTCGCAACCATTAGTTAATCTACGTTCACCAAATCCTTGATGTTCTGTAATTCTTTCTGGAGCAACACCTTTAGAAATTAAATATTCGTAGGTTGCATTAGCTCTATCAATTGATAATTTATCGTTATAAGATAATTTACCTCTAGAATCGGTATGCGATTCTATTCTAATTACCATTTCAGGATAATCATTCAGCATTAAATTTACTATCTTATCTAACTCTAATGCGGCATCTTCTCTAATATTATGCTTATCAAAATCGAAATAGATAGTGTTTAATTCTGCAAGTTTTACAACGTCTTGTACGGGGTTCAATAATAAATTTGCTGTAATGGTTGTAAGTTCTGTTTGTAAATTTTTAGATGTGAATGTTCGGTAATCGTCAATATACTTTTCTTGACTACCAACAATTTTATAATCTTTATTTCTGTCTATATTTATTTGATAATAACCATTTTCATCAGTTACCATGTAAGCAATCTGATTGTCTTTATCGTCATATAGTGTGATTTTAGAATTTGGAATAGGCTTGGTGTTAATGGCATCGGTTACAACACCTTCAACTTGCATAATAGGTTCTCTGTGGTAAGCATAAATATCATCATCACCACGACCACCTCTACGGTTTGAAGCAAAATATCCA
The DNA here is from genome assembly GCF_964021735.1 of uncultured Wocania sp. Lineage (NCBI taxonomy): Bacteria > Pseudomonadati > Bacteroidota > Flavobacteriia > Flavobacteriales > Flavobacteriaceae > Wocania > uncultured Wocania sp. The sequence goes on from NZ_CAXIBN010000040.1 coordinate 18,946, forward strand.
GTAATTCCGTTAGGGTTCATGCTAAAAGAGAAATCATCTTTATTTGAGTTAACAGGAATTCCTAAGTTTACAACATCAACAAATTCATTATCCTCACCTTTAATAGTAGCAAAGACATCAAGTAAGCCTAATCCTACATGTCCATCGGACGAAAAGAATAGAACGCCTTCATTATTTATAAAAGGAAAACCCTCAGCACTTTCAGTATTTATAACATTTCCAAGATTTTCTGGTTCGCCTAAAGTACCATCAGGATTAATATTTACAACATAAATATCAGATCCGCCATAGCCACCAGGTCTGTCTGATGAAAAATATAACTTAGTGTCATCATTGTTTAAAGCTGCATGTTGTGTAGAAAACTTATCGCTATTAATTGATAAATCTTCAATATTTGTCCAGATACTATCTTGCAAAGTAGCTCTGTATATTTTCATAGCAGTTAAGCCACTATTGTCTCTTTTTCTAACTTGGTCTTTATAATTATTTCGTGAGAAATACATGGTTCGACCATCTTTAGTAATTGTAACCGGACCATCGTGATAAATAGAATTTACATCACCTTTTAATTTGCCAGTATGGTCTACATTTCGCCTTGAGCCAACTTCAGTTACATAAACATCTAGAAATGGTTGTTCATTCCATCCATATAGTCGTTTTACTGAAACACCTTCGTCTCTTGATGATGCGAAATATACTTTTCCATCATGCTCAAAAGCTCCAAAATCACTGAATTTAGAATTGAAGCGAACACGATCTAAAAAGTATTGTTGTTTCGCATTAAAAACACTGGTAATAAAATTAACATCTTTTGAAAAATCGTTAGCATTTACAACGCCTCCAGAATCTTTAAAACGTTGTAACCATATTTGAGATTCTTTGTATTTTTTTATACCACGAAGCGATTGTGCATAACTGTAATAGTACTCAATAGGCACATTTTCTTGTTCAACTACTTTTTTATAATAGCGTGATGCTCTTTGCGGATTTCTTAAATAAGCATAACAATCTGCTAATTTTCTAGTAGCATAATCTTTATTGTAATTATTTTCAATAAGATCTTGGTAAACTTTTGCTGCTTTAACAAAAGAAAATTTGTTAAACAACGTATCGGCTCTCTTTTGTTTTCCTTGTTGAGAAAAAACTGAAAGACTAAGCATTAAAGCTAAACAGATTAATATGTAATTTTTTATCTTCATCTATGCAAAAATTTCTTGTTAGAAATATCTTGGTGATTTTAATTTAGAACTTAAGAATTTGAATTCGTAAATCAATAATATCTCGTGAGTTCCTGTAGTATATCTTGCAATATCAGAAATTGGTTTTTCGTAAGCATAGCCAACACGTAATTGTCTTGATACTTGAAAATCGGCAAAACCTCCAATAGCACCAGTTTCATTATTTAATCTGTAAGAACCACCTAACCAAAATTTCTCGTTAAATAAGAAACTTCCAGTAAAATCGTAAGATATTGGAGCACCGTTAGTAGCTTTTAATAATACCGCTGGCTTAAGTTTTATACTCTTGCTTAAATCAAATACATAACCACCTGTAAAGTAGTAACTAATACGCTCTAAAGCTTCAAACTCTCTATTTTTATTGCTGAAATCATTATTTAATATTCTTGGAGCAGATAAGCCTAAATACCATCTATTTGAGTGCCAAAAAACACCAGCACCTAAATTTGGTGTCCATCTATCTTCTGTTCCAAAAATTAAAGGGTCATTTATGTTTCCAGGGTCATTACGAAAATCTGAATCGAAACTAAATTGTGTAAAACCAGCTTTTAAACCAAAGGCTAATTTACCATCACTACCTGTTGGAATGGTATATGAAAAATCACCATATACATAGCTGAAGTTTTGTGGCCCTAAATCATCTTCAATAAATGATAAACCTAAACCAATTCTATCATTTCTAAGGGGTGTATGTATAGAAAGGGTTTGGGTTATTGGTCCGCCTTTAAAACCAACCCATTGGCTTCTGTGTAATCCAACAACGCTTAATGCTTCTCTACTACCTGCATAAGCGGGATTAACAGAGATTGTATTGAACATATACTGGGTAAATTGCGGTAATTGTTGCGCAACTCCAATCGTACAGCTAAATAATGCGATAGCGATTATGTTATGTTTAATAAGTTTCATAGGTTAAGGTTTTATTTGGTTCCTAAGTAAATTGGACCAGTTAATGGTTTCAATCCACTATTTTCAAGGTTAATGATATAATAATATGTTCCGTTAGGTAGTTT
>NZ_CAXIBN010000041.1:0-20811 GCF_964021735.1 uncultured Wocania sp.
AAGCACAAAAACGACGAGATTCTATTGCTAAAGTTAGAGAGGCTGAAAAACAGCGTATAGAAAGCACAGAATTACGGAATACTTGCAGTTATTTAATTAACGAATATGATGAGTTTCATAAAGAGAAATTAATTAGAACTGATTTATATAGATTGAATAAAAATTTAACTGTTGAATTATATAGACAAGGGAAAACGGTAAATGTTTTTCTAAGTTTATCTGAAAGCCTTGGCTGTGCAAGTTATTTAACAAGTAATAGGTCTTCGGTAAAACTTCAGCTTGAAAATAATCAAATAATAACACTATACCATTCATGGAATATTGATTGCGAAAATTTTAATTTTAAAGGCAAAATATCTAGCTCGCAAATGCAAAAGTTAAAAGAATCTCCAATTCAATCCATAACATTTAAAGGTACTAAAAAGACCCTTAAAATTTCAGATTTAGATTATAAAGCATTTTTTATTGATAAGTTGATTTGTATCGAGTAAATAAGGGTTTTACCTTTTCAATTTGCTTTAGTACAAATAATTACAACCTTATTATCATCAATATCTGTTGTAAAAAACAAGTATAAACTTCCACCATCTTTAATATTAAATTTTTTCCTGATTTGTTGAACGGTTTCAGGAAAATTTCGGATTGTAATATTTGCTTTTTTAATGGCTTCTTTCTTTAATTCCTTTTTATTGAATGGGATTGTTTTTTCAATTTTAAAACACCTTCCAGGGAAATTTAAAAGTTTTTCGCTTGTATATAAATGTGAATGTTGGTGAAGTTTATAAACGTTTAATTGATTTGATACAGAATGAAAACCACCTGCTTTTAAAATAGATGAGTTAGGTTCGTATAAGTAGGCGAGTGTTTGGTTGTAATTTGATTGGGAAGCTTTTTCTTCATCTAATAAAAAATTAAAACATTCCTTTTTTTCTTTTTTAAGGTTTATCGTTTCAATAGAAGTTTCTCCAGAATAATTACGTTCTAAAATCCAAAGTAATTCTTTTACTTCGTTATTTACTGCAACAACATGAATGGTTTTTACATACTTTAACTCGTTAATACCAACCGAAAAATCGAGTAGCGGCGAGGTTTTAATCATTATGTTTTTTGAATGCTTAGTAAGCAAATCGAGATGCTCTGGAATATTAGGTAAACAATCGTTTAAAAAAAAGACTTTGCCTTTGCTATCGTTTCTACGAGAAGGATCGACATAAATCCAATCGTACGGTTTATTATTGAGTTTTAAATACTCAAGACCATCAATATGATGCGTTTTAATATTTTGAATATATAATTGTTTGTAATTATGATTTGCAATTTTAGAAAGTGAGTCGTTTATTTCGCAATGCCAAACAGTTTTAAAGCGTTTTGAAAAATAGTAACAGTCTACTCCAAGTCCTCCAGTTAAATCTATAATAGATTCGCCATTAATTAAATTAGACTTGTAATTTGCAGTAATTTCAGATGAGGTTTGTTCAATATTTAATTTATTTGGATAGTAAATATTTTCAGTATTAAACCATGTAGGTAATTTTTTTTCGCTACGTTTTTTCGCTTCAATTTGTTCGATAATCTCTTTAGTTTCAACCGAAGAAAAAAGGGTTCCTTTTAAAAGTAATTTAGAAATATCTGCATTTAAGTGCTTATTTATAAACTCTTGAATATTAGTATTTAGAATAGAATGATTCAACAGAAATTATAAGCCTTTAGTCAATTTTTTAACAATCTTATTTTCAGATAGAAACTCCTTTAAAATAACTTTTATAGCCGTATAAGCTGGTACTGCTATTATTAAACCAATAACGCCAAATAAAATACCAGTTATTAAAATTATCAAGAATATTTCTAATGGATGTGACTTTACACTTTTTGAGAATATTATTGGTTGACTTCCAAAATTGTCTATGAGTTGTCCAATAATAAAAACTATAAAAACCCAAATTGTTTTAGATAAAATAACATCACTAAACGATTCTCCCAAGTTGCTTGTCATGGTAAGAGTAACCATTAAAAAACCACCAATTAATGGACCTACATAGGGTATTAGATTTAGTAATGCACATAAAAAAGCAATAACGATAGCGTTTTCTACACCAATTATTAAAAGTCCGATAGTATAAATTATAAATAAGATTAGTATTTGAAAAATAAGACCAACAAAATATCTAGAAAGCAAATCTTTTATTTTAGTTGAAGATTTTTTCCAACGCGATTCTTTATTATCTGGGATAAAAGTTAAAATGCCATTTTCAAATAATTTGCTATCTTTTAAAAAGAAAAAGGAAATAAATAATACTGAAAATAAGCCAATACTAAAACTACCTAAACCACTAACTACCGAGTTTAAAAAGTTTGGAATTATAGCATAATCTATTTTAGATAATACGTTAGAATCTTTAATAGATTGCTCGATATCAATTTGATTCAATTCAAAATAAGCGATTATTTCTCTATATAAATCTTCAATATTGTTTTGTAATTGCTCAATGTTTAAAAGCGATAGATTATGACCTTGCTCAATAACTAGCGGAATAAACAAACTCACTAAACCAATAAATAAACCAATTAAAACAACCATAGTTACAATAACTGCAATGATGTTTTTAAACTTTAATTTCTGTTGTAAAAACAATACAATAGGTCTACCAATTAATGAGATAACTGCTGCAATTGAAACATAAACGATTACAGATTGTATTTGATATAAAAAGTATAATACTAAAGCAATGCCAAGTATAATGGATATAGCTTTTAAAATACCGTTTGATATGGTGTTGGAATTCATACAGTAAATATAATATTATTTGTTATTAAGAAATAGGTAGAATTGAGGTAATTTTTAATTGAATAAAATATTGATTTCAAAATCAACAGATTGCCACGTCCTTCGTCCTCGCAATGATGTTACGAAAGTTGTTTAGTTATTTCATATAGTGCAATATTGGTGGCTTGTACCGCATTCATGCTACTATTTTGTCCGAACATATCGATGTGAATGATAGCATCAGAAGTTTTTAGGATATGTTCAGAAACACCAAAATTTTCATCGCCTATAATTAAAGCTATTGGTTTTTCTTTTGAAAATTTAAAAGTATGAATGGGTTTACTTGTAGTCGCAATTTCTAATGAAATAATTTGATGGTTTTCATTTTTTAAATTTTGAATAACTTCTGAAACTGATTGTTGTATTTTATAAGTTACTACCTTTTCGGTAGCTCTTGAGGTTTTAGTCATTTTACGCCCGAGTGGAATGTGTTCGCCACAAAGTATTAGTTTTTCAATGCCAAAAGCATCGGCTATCCTAAATAGACTTCCAATATTTGGAGCATTAGTAACATTATCGCAAACCAATGTGATTGGAAATTTTTGTTTTTTGAAGTTGGTATTGTAGTGGGTGAGTTGCAAGTACTGTTTATTTGTAAATTCGTTTTTCGTTTAGTTGTTTTTTATTCCGAAATCAAAAGTATTAATCTGAAATAGTAATTGTTTCTTTATTGTTTAAAAGAAAATATAGTATAATTGTTAATATCAGAAGAAATAAAATAACTTTTAATATTACTATCAGTAATTCCTTTAAGGTATAATCTTTATTAGAATCAATTTCAAAAAAGAATTCAATAAAAGTTGACAATAAATCTTTCATAAGCATTCGTGAATTCGTGGCTACTTTTTTAATTCTCAAAAGCATATTTAACAATATTCGCACCCATTTTTAGTGCTTTTTCTCTAACATTAGGAGCATCATTGTGTACTTCGGCATCTTCCCATCCATCGCCTAAATCGCTTTCGTAAGTAAATAATAAAACCAATCGGTCTTTATGAAAAAGCCCAAAAGCTTGTGGACGTTTTCCATCGTGCTCGTGTATTTTTGGTAAACCATTTGGGAATTTATAAACAGTATTAAATAGCTTATGATTATTAGGTAATTCCACTAATTCTTGGTTTGGAAATACCTTTTTTAGCTCTTTAATAATGTATGGTTGCATACCGTAATTATCGTCTATATGTAAAAAGCCGCCTGAGATTAAATAGTTGCGCAAATTTTCAGCATCGGCCTCACTAAAAAACACGTTGCCATGTCCCGTCATGTGTAAAAAGGGATACTGAAAAATATCTGAGCTCCCCACTTCAACGGTTAGTGGTTTGGGGTTTATTTTAGTGTTTATGTTATTGTTACAAAACTTGATTAAATTGGGTAATGCAGTAGGGTTACCATACCAATCGCCGCCGCCTTTATATTTTAAGATTGCTAAATCCTGACTGAAGCAGAAAAGAGAAAAAAGAGAAAAGAAAAAAGAAAATATTGATTTCATATTGTGTTACTCATTTATAAATGCCACAGAATGGCACGCTACAATAGCAGCAGTTTCTGTGCGTAATCTAGTTTCTCCCAAAGTTACAGGAATAAAATTATTGGCAATTGCTATTTCTATTTCTTTAACAGAAAAATCGCCTTCGGGTCCAATTAAAATGGTAATATTTTGATTGGGTTTTAGTTGTTGTTTTAATGATTTTCTATCGGTTTCTTCGCAATGCGCGATAAACAAATCACCTTTAAACTCTTGTTTTATAAAATTTTTAAAAGGTATAGCTTCATTTAGTTTTGGTAAATAACAATTTAATGATTGTTTCATTGCCGATTGCAATATCTTTTGGTAACGTTCTGTTTTTATCACTTTGCGTTCGCTGTGGTCGCAAAAAATAGGCGTGATGCTATCAATACCAATCTCGGTAGCTTTTTCTAAAAACCATTCGTAGCGGTCGTTCATTTTTGTTGGTGCTACGGCTAAATGTAAATTATAATCTCGTTTGGCTTGTTGTGTTTTAGAAACAATAGTTGCTACACATTTATTAATATTTGGTATGGTAATTTCAGCAGTAAATAACCAGCCATTGCCGTTTGTAATATGCAATGTATCACCAATATTTTTACGTAATACTTTTACAATATGTTTGCTTTCTTCTTTTGCAAAAGTAAATTGAGTCGTGTTTTCTGAAAGGTCTGTGTTGTAAAATAGTTGCATAAAGTGAAGATAAAAGAATTATAATTTTACCACGAATTCATGAATGATTTTATAAAGGAACATATACATTGTTTACTATTGTTTGTTTTAAAAATAAATCTTCAAAATCTTTAGCCTTAAGAGATTTAATATATTTCACATGATTGTTATTAATTCCAAATAGAGTTCCAGTTGTTGAAAAGTTAAGAATGCTATCTATTTTTATAATATTGTTTTTATTTTCATCTTTTTCAATTTTAATTAAAAAGTTGATTCTAGATCTTTTTTTAGGAATTTCTATCTGGCAATAGTATTTATTGTTTGAGGTAGCATATAACTCCAATTCTTTTTTTATGGTATCTGTGTTATTATTTGATGTAATTTTGAAATCAGATTTTAAGTTTATTTCACCAAATTCTTTCTGAACAGAAGTGGCAATAAATGAAAAACAAGAAATACAAATGATTACATATCTAACTATAGGATTAAAATCTTTTTTCAAATTATAGCTTTTAGTTAACCTATAAGTATAAGAAAAGGGGAGAACAATTAATGAAACTAAATCAGAATAATCTACAATTCTGTTAACACCAAAATTGTAATTATTAAAGAATGTAATTATTGGTTGAGAAAATTCAGATTTCCAAAAAACAAAAAGAACCCCTGTTAAAATATAAATTTCTTTAATTCTTTTTCCAGAAAAAGAACTTATAAAATAGGGGAAAATAAAAAGACCAGCAAAATCGGATAATTTTCCTGTAATATAATTATGAAAATAATATTTTAGAAAGAAATCGTTTAATAATAAAACAAAAAGTGCTAATAAAAATAATTTTTTAAATAAGAGCTTTTCCGTTTTCATAATTAAATATTCGTGTATTCGTGGCAAAACCTAAATCTTCAATCGCGCCGAAGCCATAACATCTTGTTCGGCAAAATCACCTTCTAAATATTTTAAATAGCCAACAATAGCAATCATAGCAGCATTATCGGTTGTAAATTCAAACTTAGGCACATAAGTTGTCCAACCAAATTTTTGCTCACCATTTTTTAAGGCTTGTCGTATTCCAGAATTTGCCGAAACACCACCACCAATGGCAATATGTTTTATACCAGTTAGTTTGCTTGCAAGTTTTAACTTATCAATTAAAATACCAATAATAGTATATTGAATAGAAGCACAAATATCGTTTAAGTTTTCGGTAATAAAATTTGAATTGGTTTTTACTTCACGTTGAATAAAATACAAAATAGCCGTTTTTAAACCCGAAAAGCTAAAGTTTAAACCATCTACTTTTGGTTTTGTAAATTGAAACGCTTTTGGATTGCCAAGTTTTGCACGTTTGTCAATTTCTGGTCCTGCAGGGTAACCCAAACCTAAAATTTTACCACTTTTATCAAAGGCTTCTCCAACGGCGTCGTCAATGGTTTCGCCAATAACAGTCATTTCAAAATAATTATCAACTTTTACAATTTGCGTATGTCCGCCAGAAATAGTCATGGCTAAAAACGGGAATGATGGTTTTTCAAATCCTTCTTCATCAATAAAATGCGCTAAAATATGTGCTTGCATGTGGTTAACATCTATTAGAGGAATATTTAATCCGTAAGCAAAAGACTTAGCAAACGATGTTCCTACCAATAAAGATCCCATTAAACCTGGTCCACGTGTAAAAGCTACAGCATGTAGTTGTGATTTGTTTATATTAGCTTTTTTTAAAGCCTGATGCACCACCGGAACAATATTTTGTTGGTGTGCACGCGATGCTAATTCTGGCACAACACCACCAAACTCTTCATGTATTTTTTGATTGGCTACAACATTGCTTAAAATTTTACCGTTGTGTATTACAGAAGCTGCTGTATCGTCGCATGAAGACTCAATTCCTAGTATATAAATATTTTGTGAGGACATTAATAAAAATTAGGCACAATAATTGTTAATTTTGACTCGATAACTGAGATTTATATATTACTATTATTGTTTAAAATAAGCATCTAGCAATATGTAAATATACGTATATACAAAAGTAGTTTATTCTTAATTAAATCGTAACTTTAAGGGCATCAAAAAATTTCTAAAAATACTATCAAAAATAGCAGGCATTTTATTGCTGCTTTTCATCATTTTGGTGTTGGTGCTTTCTATACCATTTGTTCAAACAGGTTTAGGTAATTATGCTACTAAAAAAATTAATACCGAGTTTGGTACTAATATAAATATTGATAAAGTTGGATTACAATTTAATGGCGATGTTGAGTTAAAAAGTATTTATATTGAAGATTATAAAAAAGATACCCTAATTAGTATTGCCGAACTTAATACATCTATTTTAAGTTTTAGAAATTTATACAAAGGCAAATTGGTTTTTGGTGATATCGATATTATGGATTTAGTGTTTAACATTAAAACTTACAAAGACACCACCGATACCAATTTAGATATTTTCGTTGCGAAATTAGAAGGCGATAATCCGCAAGCAAAAAGTGGTAGTTTTTTACTATCCTCCAGCGACGTGTCTATTTATAATGGGCATTTTAAGTTATCAGACGAAAATAGAGAGACTACAAAGCGACTTGATTTTGAAGACTTAAACATTAACGCGACCAATTTTTTAATTAACGGTAGCGATGTTAGCGCCAGAATTAATACATTGGGTTTTAAAGATAGTAGAGGTGTTGTTGTAAAAAACTTGATGACTAATTTTAGTTACACGTTAACAGACATGACCTTTGATAATTTGAAAATTAAAACGCCAAATTCTGAATTAAAGGGCGATTTAAAATTTTCGTACAATCGAGAAGATTTACAGTTTTTTGAAGATAAAGTTTTAGTCACTGCAAGTTTTAAAGATTCTGATATTTTGCTAAATGAATTAAACACGTTTTATAACGAATTCGGGACAAATCAATATGCTCAATTTAGTGTTAATTTATCAGGAACTTTAAACGATTTGCAAACCACAAACTTAAGATTAAATACAAGCAGAAATACCAAAATTTACGGCGACATAAGCTTTAAAAATTTATTTAGTAAAGACGAAGGCGATTTTTATATGAATGGTAGGTTTAGAAATTTATCCTCAACGTATAAAGATTTAAAAGCACTATTACCAAATGTTTTAGGAGCTGCAATCCCATCCTCATTTGACAGATTAGGTAAGTTTAAAATTGTTGGACAATCTCAGGTTACAGCTTCAACGATAAATGCAGATATTGAAATTGATACCGAATTAGGCTTTGTTGACTCGACACTTGAAATAACAAAAATTAATGACATTGATAACGCATCGTATAAAGGAAAAATAATTTTTGAGAATTTTGATTTAGGCGTATTAATTGAAGATCCAAAAGTTGGTTTAACGTCGCTTAATTTTAATGTAAACGGTACAGGTTTTGTTGCAGAAACTATAGATACACAGGTTGATGGCGATGTTTTCGAAGTAATATATAATAATTATAATTATCGTAAAATTGATGTAGCAGGTAATGTTAAAAACAAAATATTTGACGGTAACTTAATTGTAAACGATAAAAACTTACAATTAAATTTTAATGGATTAGTTGATTTTTCTGAAGCAGTTAAAAAATATGATTTTGAAGCTAAAGTAGATTACGCCAATTTAAATGCTTTAAACTTTATTAAAAAGGATAGTATTTCAATTTTTGAAAGCCGTGTAAAAATGAATATGAATGCTAGTAGTTATGATGATGCTTATGGCAAAGTAATATTTAAAAACACCTCATATAAAAATCAAAAAGACACCTACTATTTTGATGAGTTTGAAATATCATCAAGATTTGATAACAATATACGTTTTATAGAAATTAACTCCCCAGATATTATTGAAGGTAGCCTAGAAGGAAAGTTTGTGTTTAAAGATATTGGCAAGCTTTTCGAAAACTCATTGGGGTATATTTATACCAATTATATTCCGCATAAAGTTAGAGGAAATCAAAGCATCAATTTTAATTTTAAAATTTTCAATAAAATAGTAGAAGTGTTTTATCCAGAAATTCAATTAGGGAAAAACACCTTTGTTCGTGGTCGAGTTGAAAGCGACGAAAAAGAGTTTAAACTGACATTTAAATCGCCTAAAATTAGATTTTTAGATTATTTTGCAAATGATATAGAATTACAAGTAGATAATAACAACCCATTATTTAATACCTATGTAGAGGTTGACAGTATTAATACTAAATACTATAACGCTTCTAAATTTAATTTAATTAATGTAACGGTTAATGATACCTTGTTTATGCGTTCTGAATTTAAAGGAGGAAAACGTAATAATGACATATACAATTTGAGTTTTTATCATACTATTAATGAAGAAAATGAATCGGTAATTGGATTTAAAAAATCAGATGTAACTATTAAAGATAGTAAATGGTTTATTAACGAAGAACAGGATAGATTTAATAAAATTTCATTCGATAAACAACTTTCAACTTTTAACATAGATAAGCTTAAAATAAATCATAAAAGCGAAGAAATTAGGCTTTCAGGGTTTTTTAAAGATTCAACTCAAAAAGATTTAAAGCTAAATTTTAAAAATGTTGACCTCGCAAAAATAACACCAGACATAGATAGTTTATCGCTATCTGGAAATGTAAATGGCAAATTAGATATTCTTCAAAAAAACGGAAGTTATCTACCAAATTCATCTATTATTATCGACCATTTACAGGTTAATAATTTTCCTTTAGGAGATTTTGATGCCACTATAACTGGTAATGAAGATTTAACCAATTATAATGTTAATGCCATTATTAAAAACGATTACGCAAAGTCTTTTAGCGCAGTTGGAGATATAAGTGTTGTTGGTAAGCAATCAAACATAGACGTTGATTTAACTTTTGATGATTTTAATTTACAGCCATTAAACCCTTTATTACAAGATATATTATCTAACATTAGAGGACTAGTTTCCGGTAAAGCCAATGTTGTTGGAAATTTAAAGCGACCTAACATAAATGGAGAACTTACTTTAAATAAATCTGGACTTGGAATTCCTTATTTAAATGTAGATTACAACTTTAATGATGAAGCCTCTGTTGCACTAGAAAATCAGAGTTTTGTTTTTAAGAATCTACAATTAACCGACACAAAGTCTAATTCAACAGGACAATTAAACGGCTCACTAAGTCATGTGAATCTTTCCAAATGGAGTTTAGATTTAAACATCAATACTAACAGATTACTGGTGTTAGATACCAAAGAAAGTGAAGATGCTTTATATTATGGCACAGGTTTTATTGGAGGCAGTGCAAGTATAAAAGGACCAACTGATGAACTGGTTATTAGTGTTGTTGGAGAAACCAAAAGAGGAACTATCTTTAAAATACCGCTTAATGATACCGAATCTTTTGGAGATAATTCGTTTATTCATTTTATAACAAAAGAAGAAAAACTAGCCAAAGAACAGGGCGTAGATATTGTTTTTGAAGATATAAAAGGATTGGAGTTAGATTTTGATTTAGATATCACTGAAGATGCCGAGGTGGAAATTATTATAGATAAAAACACAGGACACGCTTTAAAAGGAAGAGGAAGTGGCGGACTTTTAGTAGAAATTAATACTAACGGAAAGTTTAATATGTGGGGCGATTTTTCGGTGTTTGAAGGGGTTTATAATTTTGCCTTTGGTGGCTTAGTACAAAAGGAGTTTATTGTGCAGCCTGGAGGGACACTAGCATGGAATGGCGAGCCTTTAAAAGCATTAATTAATATGCAAGCAACCTATAAAACAAATGCTAACCCATCACCACTTTTAGATAATCCTATTAACAGAAGTATACCAGTTGAATTAAACATTAGCTTAACAGGAGAGTTAGAACAACCAGAACCTTTGTTTGAATTTGAGTTTCCTACTGTTAACTCTACCATCAAGTCAGAGTTACAATATAGATTGGAGTCTGCTGACGATAGACAAAACCAAGCTTTATATTTATTATCAACAGGATCATTTTCGCGCGGATTAAACGATCTTAATTTTTCTGGAACCATTGCAGAACGGCTTAATGGTATTGTAAATGGTATTTTTTCTAGTGAAAACGGAAAGTTCGATTTTGGAGTTAATTATGAGGTTGGAGAAAATCGTCCAGATTATAAAACTGATGATAGAGTAAGTGCAACCATTCAAACAAAAATTAGTGATAAAGTATTTATTAATGGTAAATTAGGAGTACCAGTTGGTGGTGCTACCGAAACCGTAATTGCTGGAGATGTTGAGATAAATTTTTTGTTAAATGATGAAGGTACACTAACCGCAAAGGTATTTAATAGAGAAAATAGCATTCGTAATTTTGGTGAAGCTATTGGTTACACTCAAGGTGTTGGTTTATCATACAATGTAGATTTTGATACCTTTAAAGAATTAATTCAAAAACTTTTCAAAAAGCAACCAGATAAAGAATTATCTAGCGAAACAGAAAAGAAAGAGGAAAGCGATGCCTCGCCAAGTTTTATTACCCATAAATCATCTTCAAAAAAAGATAATTAGCAATTTTCATAACATTTTGTTGCATATTTTTTTATAAAAACGTTTTTTTTATTAACTAAAACGTTATAGTTTAACAGCTATCGTTAAAATATGATATATGTTATAAAATTATAATATTAGTTTACTAATTTTACTTCATAATTATAAGATTAATGCCAAATAAGATAAAAAAAATAGGAGTTTTAACATCTGGAGGAGATTCTCCTGGGATGAATGCAGCAATCAGGTCAGTTGTAAGAACTTGTGCATATCATAATATAGAGTGTGTTGGTATTTACCGTGGATACGAAGGCTTAATAGAAGGCGATTTTAAATCCATGGATGCTAGAAGTGTAAAGGGCATAATAAATAAAGGCGGTACCATATTAAAATCGGCACGCTCAAAAGAATTTAGAACTAAAGAGGGCAGGCAGAAAGCCTTTAATAAATTAGTTGAAGCAGAAATAGATGGTTTAGTTATTGTTGGTGGAGATGGTTCTTTTACAGGTGCAATGATACTTAATAAGGAATTCGATTTTCCTGTAATGGGAATTCCTGGCACAATAGATAATGATATTGTAGGAACTACGCATACCTTAGGGTTCGATACCGCTTTAAACACTGTAGTTGATGCTATAGACAAAATACGAGATACAGCAAGTTCACATAATAGATTGTTTTTTATTGAAGTAATGGGGCGCGATGTTGGTCATATTGCTTTAAATACAGGAATAGCTGGTGGTGCTGAAGAAATTTTAATTCCAGAGGAAGATTTAGGGTTAGACAGATTGGTAGAATCTTTAAAACGAAGTAGAAAATCAGGAAAAACATCAAGCATTGTCATTGTAGCCGAAGGCGATAAAATAGGTAAAAACATTTTTGAACTTAAAGACTTTGTTGACGAGAATATGGAAGGGTACGATGTAAGAGTCTCAGTACTTGGACACATGCAACGTGGTGGTTCGCCATCTTGTTTCGATCGTGTTTTAGCTAGTAGAATGGGTGTAAAAGCGGTAGAGTCATTATTAGAAGGGAAATCTAATTATATGGTTGGTTTGCAAAATAGTAAAATGGAATTAACACCTCTAGATAATGCCATAAAAGGAAAAACAAAAATAAATTTAGAATTATTGCGTGTCTCAGATATTATGAGCACTTAAACATTAATAAACAAGAATATGTCAAAATTGAAAATTGGAATTAACGGATTTGGTAGAATTGGTAGAATTGCTTTTAGAATAGCAGTTGAAAGACCAAATGTTGAAGTAGTAGGAATTAATGACTTGTTAGATGTTGAGCATTTAGCATATTTATTAAAATATGATTCGGTACACGGCAAGTTTAATGGTACTATTGATACAAAAAACGGAAATTTAATTGTTAACGGAAACGAAATAAGAATTACTGCTGAACGTAACCCAGAAGATTTAAAATGGAACGAAGTTGGCGCAGAAGTAGTTTTAGATTGTACAGGTATATTTACAAACCTAGAAGGTGCAGGAAAGCACATTACTGCTGGTGCTAAAAAAGTAGCCATATCTGCACCATCTGCAGATGCACCAATGTTTGTAATGGGTGTAAACCATAAAGATATTACAGCGGCAGATACTATTGTATCAAATGCATCTTGTACAACAAACTGTTTAGCACCTTTAGCTAAAGTAATTAACGATAAATTTGGTATTGCAGAAGGTTTAATGACAACCGTTCATGCTGCAACAGCAACACAATTTACTGTTGATGGTCCATCAAAAAAAGATTTTAGACTTGGTCGTGCATCTTTAAATAATATTGTGCCAGCTTCAACAGGAGCTGCAAAAGCAGTAGGGAAAGTCATTCCAGAATTAAATGGAAAATTAACAGGTATGGCATTTAGAGTACCAACTGTTGATGTATCTGTAGTAGATTTAACTTGTCGTTTAGAAAAAAGTGCTTCATGGGATGAAATAAAAGCAGCTTTAAAAGACGCTTCAGAAAATGAATTAAAAGGCATTTTAGGATATACTGAAGAAGGTGTTGTATCACAAGATTTTGTGTCTGAACCTAAAACAAGTACATTTGATGCTAACGCAAGTATGGCATTGAACGATAATTTTGTTAAATTAGTATCTTGGTACGATAACGAATATGGCTATTCATCTAAATTAGTAGATTTAGCACAGCATATCGGTTCAATATAATATTAATATAATTCCACAGAATTATTGTATACATGCATAATGATTCTGTGGTTTTTTACTTTTAAGCTTATGATTTTAGTTGTTGATAGTGGTTCTACAAAATGCGATTGGATTGCAGTAGATAATAATGGTAATCAGTTATTAGAAAAAATGCGTACTAAAGGTCTTAATCCTGCAATACTACCAGAAAAGAAACTCAGAAAAATAATTAGAAAGAATGAGGACTTAAAGGCTAATAGAGAGCAGGTTACCAATATTTACTTTTATGGTGCTGGTTGTGGTACAGAAAAACCCAAAGCGCTTTTAAAAGGCGTATTAGAAGAAATATTTGTAAATGCAGTAATTGAAGTTGAAGAAGATACTATGGCTGCGGTTTATGCTACTATTAATAGTATAAATGAAGCTGCTGTTGTTTGTATTTTAGGTACAGGCTCTAATTGTAGCTATTATGATGGTGAAAAACTCCATCAACGTGTTAGATCTTTAGGATATTCAATTATGGATGATGCTTCAGGTAACTATTATGGGCGCCAATTAATTAGAGACTATTACTTCAATCATATGACTGAAGATGTTAAAATTGCTTTTGAAACTAAGTTTAATGTTGAAGATGATTACATAAAATACAACTTATACAAACAACCAAACCCAAATGCATATTTAGCAAGTTTTGCAGAGTTTATGTTTTTGCATAAAGATTCAGAATATATCGTTAATCTTATAAAAAAAGGCATTCGATTGTTTGCAACTAACATGATTATGCAATACAAAGAAGAACTAAAAAACGTTCCTGTACATTTTGCAGGATCAATTGCTTTTTTCTCACAAAATGAAATAAAAGAAGTTGCCGACGAAATGGGGTTTAGAGTGGGTAATTTCGAGAGAAGACCCATAGAAGGTTTAGTGGCATTTCACACCAATAAGTTGTAACTTTGTCTAAAATTATTCGTTAAGTTAATCCTAAAAATAATAGTTTTTGCCTAACCACGTTGCGCTTTATATTTCTAATAAAGATGATAAGCATCAACTTATTCAACGCATTACATTAGACAACTTTATAGGCAATTTTTCTACTTTAAAAGGTGTTGTGTTTTCAAAGCAAACTTTAGATAAGCTTATAGATGAAGAAGTGCGTCATGGTAATTTTAATGTTATTACTAGCACGAAAAACAGCTTATTAAACTCATCCGAAGGCGAACGCAAAAAGGCATTATTAAAACACCTTGTTTTTCAAAATCCAGAATATATTTTAGTCGATAATGTTTTTGGCAATTTAGACACAAATGCCCAAAAAGATATTAAGAATACATTAACGTATTTAAGCCAAAACATATCAGTAATACAAATTACTAATAGAAAAAGGGATATATTACCTTTTATAAATAGGCTTTATAAATTAGAAAACAACAATCCTGTTTTGTGTAAAAAAACTGATGATTTAATTGAAGATAAAGTAAAGCGTTTTGAATTAAGTTTACCTAATCCTTACAATCAAAATAATTATCAATATGATTCGCTTGTTAAATTTAATAATGTTACGGTAAACTATGGCAATCGAACCATTGTAAATAATATTAACTGGGAAATCAAACCTGGTGAATTTTGGCAATTAACAGGACCAAACGGATCAGGAAAAAGCACCCTTTTAAGTCTTATTTCTGGCGATAATCCAAAAGCATATAATCAAGATATTACGTTATTTGGTGTTAAAAAAGGAAGTGGAGAAAGTGTTTGGGACATAAAAAGAAAAATAGGTTATTTTTCTTCTGAATATTTACGAGGTTTTGAACGTTTACAAGCTATTGAGAAAATGATTATTTCTGGTTTTTTCGATTCTATTGGGCTTTATAAAATCCCAAATGAACGACAAATAGCATTAGCGCATCAATGGTTAAAAATATTAAATATGTTTCATATAAAAGACAAGTCTTTTTTAAGCTTATCTGTTGGTCATCAACGCTTAGTTTTAATTGCTAGAGCTATGGTAAAACATCCACCCTTACTTATTTTAGACGAACCCACCAATGGATTGGATGATTATGATGCTGCGTTATTTTCTGAATTAGTTAACAAAATAGCCTCAGAGAGTAGTACAGCCATTTTATATGTGTCGCACCGAGAAGAAGAAAGTTTACTAAAGCCAGATTTTATTTATCAATTGCAACCGCAAGAAACAGGATCAATAGGTAAATCAGTTAAAACTTCTTAATATTTTAGCAATACTTATTTGTAAATCATACTTTTGATATTATATCATTTATAAATATGTTTGTTTAAATAATTATCAATGCCGTTTTTTAAAAATCCCATAAAACCTACACAAGCAAAAATTATTTTATCAATTTTTATGGGCATTGCTTTTGCGGTTATTTTCTTTGTTGGTTTTAATTATATTGATGTAAATACAGATTTAAGAAGCGTTTCTTTACTGCTCGCTATTTTAATGGTTGTGCTAGTTGGCATAGCATTCCACTTTTTTAAGAATCAATATTCAAACGAGTTGGAAGTCGAAAATTTAAATAATCTCATAAAAGAAATTAAACAAAATTTAAACGAAGCTTTAGATACTGCTGATTATAAGTCAATTTATTTGGCGAATATGAGTCATGAGATTAGAACACCTTTAAACACTGTGTTAGGTATGCTAAATATGCTAAAGCAGACCAATCTAGATGCCGACCAAAAAGCACAAGTTGAAATTGCCGATTATTCTTCTGAGCATTTATTGCAATTGGTTAACATGATTCTTAATAATTCTAAGGTAGATGATGGCGAAATAGAATTGAATTTAGTAGCAGTAAATTTAAAATCTGATTTATCTAGATTATTTAAAGTTTTTGAATATCAAGCTTGGGAAAAAGGCTTAGAATTAGAATTTAAATTTTTATTTGAAGAAAAAAATAAGTTTTATGTTTTAGGTGATTCAGTAAGAATTCAACAAGTACTTATAAACTTAATTAACAATGCTATTAAGTTTACTAATAACGGAAAAATAACAATAATTGTTGATCAAACCGTTGGTATTGATGACGATCAAATTGTTACTTTTTACATAAAAGATACGGGTATAGGTATGCGTTCTTACGAAGTTAAAAGAATTCTTGAATCATCAGGAAAATTAGATACTTCTGAATTTAAAGATTATAGAGGAGGCGGATACGGGCTTTCTATTTCCAGAGACTTAGTGAAGCTAATGGGAGGAGAGCTTAAAATAGAAAGTAAAGAGAATAAAGGGACAACATTTTACTTTAGCTTACAACTAAAAAAGACATTAAATATTGAAGCGGCAAGCTCAGAAATTAAACCTATACTGCTCAATAAATTTAATGTGTTGGTTGCTGAAGATAATAGAATGAATCAGAAAGTGATTAAGTTTTTATTAGAACAACAGGGAGCAGATTGTACCTTTGCTAAAAACGGACTTGAAGCAGTCGAACTGTATAAAATTCTGGATTTTGATATGGTATTTATGGATATTTATATGCCAGATTTAGATGGTTATCAAGCTACTGAAAAAATTAAAAGAAGCAGAAAGTATGCAAAACACAAGACACCTATAATTGCTGTGTCTGCAAGTGCTTTTGATGAAGATATTGAGAATGCAAAAATAGCTGGTATTGATGATTTTCTAGCAAAACCTATTGAGGTAGAAAAGCTAAAAGAGTTACTTATTAAATATGCCTCGGTTGATGAGCCAGCTTAGTTATTTTACAGCTATCATACTAATTTCAACATTTACATCTTTTGGTAATCTGGCAACTTCTACCGTTTCGCGTGCTGGTGCATTTACATCATCAAAATAGCTTCCGTATACCTCGTTTATTTGCCCAAAATTATCCATATCGCTAATAAATATTGAAGACTTTATAACATTATCAAAAGTCATATTAGCAGCCTTAAGAACCGCTTTCATATTTTCCATGACTTGTTTAGTTTCGGTTTTAATATCGTCTAAAACAAGCACTCCTGTTTCAGGATTAAATGCAATTTGGCCTGATGTATATAGTGTGTTTCCGCTTAAAACAGCTTGATTATATGGACCAATTGGTGCAGGTGCGTTTGGTGTGGTTATAATTTTTTTCATAGAATTAATATTTTTTCATTTACTAGTAGGAGGAAATCTCATTATGTTTTATATAAATAACAATTATCTTCTTAAAGTCTAAAGCCTTTGGTCTGGTTGCCTACGTTTTTCATATTTAAGATCTTTTAAAATACTAGATTTTATTCCAATAAAGAAATTCCACGAAGCCCTAGTGCTAAATGGTACCCAGCTAAAATTCATGCGCCAACTTAATAGATCACGTTCAAAACGTAACTGAGTATAAGTGAAACCTTGGTTTTTTAAATCGTAGCCAGATGATGCGCCAACTGACCATTTAGGTGATAATTCTACATCGCCAGAAAACATTAAAGAGTGCGATGATATTTCATTCTGTCGTCTGTTATTAGAGTAGTTAACCGCATAAGCCAAACGTAAACTCCAAGGTATTTTAAAGTTATAGAATTCGCTTGCTTCTTCATCTTTTTTATTGTCGTCATCTTCATTAAACCTAGAAAAATCTTCAGAAACTCCAAACAAATCATCATCACGACCGCCGCTACGTAAGTTTTCTTGTTTAGCACGATCATTTTCTTTGTTGTCATCTTTTTTATCTCCTTTGCCGCCAGAAAGCGAATAACTCATAGTCATGTTTGCGCTAGTTAATCTAAAAAGACTACCACCATTATTAATATTAAATTTATTAATTCGTGTATTATTGTTATCTAAAGCATAAGGATCTAATGTAGCACCAAGATTTAGGCTTAACTTATTGTCAAATAATTGCGTACCACCACTCATTCTCACTGGACTCCATTGTAACGAATCTCCAGCAAAATTATAAGATGTTGATAAATTTAGGTTGTTAAGCAGCATAACTTTTTTTGGTTCAGTTGCTGTACTATCTTTATCGCGTACTTTGGCTTCAAAATTATTGGCAATAGAAATTCCCATGGAGCTGGAAAAGTTTTTCCCAGGAACTCCAAAAAGGCCTTGTTCAAAGCGAGAGTATTCTAAACGTCTATCATTTTGAAGAATTTCTAAATCGCCAGCGGTTAAACCATCGGCATTAATAACTTCGGCAGTTTCATAATATTTATCAAAAGCAGGGTTAATATTATAACTAATAGACGGACGAATAACATGGCGAATAGCATGAATTTTTGGATTCTCTCCATCTTTTTTAAAGTTAAACATTCCATAAACTGTAGTTCCTAAACTGGTGCTAAAACTATAGGTTCTAAAAGCGTCAAAACCGTTTACCGTTTCAGTTGTAAGATCATCAGTCAAATTATCATAAACCTTATTAATGGTTTTAAAAGTCCACACTTCATTAAAATTTGCAGACGTACTTAAACTAAAATGTTTAAATACTTTAAAATTTGTACTTATAGGAATGGAATGTTGAAAACCTGCTTTAGCATCATCAAACATTTCCTTTTTAAAGAATAAAGAATCTGTAGTTTGAATTCTGTTTTCCCCTCGAACACTATATTGAAAATTTATATTTTGAATGATGCCCTTTTTTGATCCATTTTTAGGAGCAAAAGGAAATATTCTACTCACGTTTCCCTGAAATGTAGGAAGCGTCATATTAATTTGCTCGGTATTTGTATTTTGAGAATGAGTTGCTGTAACACTATAGTTTACAGAGGGTTCACCTTCAAAAGTTTTAGAATACGATACAGATGATGATAAGGTGTTATTTAAAAATGCACCAGTATTAATTTGATTAAGCGACGTTCTATAATATGTGCTACTACCCAAGTTTACTGATGCCGAAAAACGTGCACTTGGGTTTGCTTTACTATCTTGACTATGTGACCAACGTAAATTATAAACAGTAGATTTGCCATAGTCTGGAAAACCACGCTCGCTAGTTATTAAGTTTTCGTATCGGAACCCTACATTACCTCTAAATTTGTACCGTTTTGAATAGGTGTTTTCTAAGCGAAATCCGTAACTGCCGTTGGTATAATAATCTCCTAAAACAGCTAAATCTACATAATCGTTTATCGCAAAATAATAACCACCGTTTTGTAAAAAATAACCACGATCGTTTTGCTCTCCAAAACTAGGTATTAAAACTCCAGAAGTTTGTTTTTCAGATTGCGGAAAAAAACCAAAAGGCAAACCAATAGGTGTTGGTACATTATAAATAAAAAGATTTGCCAAACCTGTTACAATTTTTTTACCAGGAACTACTTTAGCTTTTCTTAATAAAATATAATATTCTGGATCTTCTAAATCTTCAGCGGTAGTGTATTTTCCTCGGTGTATAAAATAAACCGAATCGTTTTCTTTTTTTGTTATTTGTGCAATAACAGTACCATCACCTTGTTCTGTTTTAGAATTGTAAATAAGAGCTTTTTCAGATTTGGTATTAAAAATAATAGAATCTGGTTCAACAACACTAGGGCCTTGAGTAAATACAGGCGCTTGAGAATAGACTCCAACAGAATCTAAAATACCTTTTGCATAAACGGTGTTGGTGCTGTAATCTATAACAATGCTACCAGACTTAATATTAATATCGCCATAATCTATTTCTGCATTATTGTATAAATATAGTTTTTGTTTTTTTTGATTGAAAGAGGTGTAATCAGTTGCTTTATATTTTACAATATGCTCTAATAATTCTTTCTTGGGTTTAATGGAATCCGTTAAAGTAGAATCTTGTGGTTTTTCAGATGGTGTTTCAGGTTTTATAATATCCTTAGGATTAATAACTACACTATCTTTAACAGTTGGTTTAATAACCTTGTCCTGTTTTTTTTGAATATCTTGAGCGAAGCTAAACGTGTTAATAAACACTGTAAAACTTAATGCAAAAAGTATTTTAAAGTTGTTTGTACGCAACGCTTTTAAATGTATTTTTGTAAAAGTATGGCTCGGTTTTTGAATTGCCAAAATTACATATATTTTTCTGTGATAATTTATTATTCAACGGAAAAATTTAAAATTAAATATTTACTCAATCACATTGAGTAATAAACCGAAATTTTACGCATTAAAAACACTTATGCAAACGAACAAATTATTAGTTTTCGTATCTTTTATAATAGTATTAACATTTTCATCTTTTATAAATGTTGATAATA
>NZ_CAXIBN010000042.1:0-20567 GCF_964021735.1 uncultured Wocania sp.
TGAATTTTGATGCTTCTCAAGCTTTAAGTCAAGCGGCAAAAATGAATACCACATACAACCTTTCTACCATTATTTTTGCTTTAGCATTGGTGCCACTAACGTTAAAATTTGGCGGTAAAAAAGTATATGTATTAAGTTTGTTTTTAACAGGCATTGCTATGTTAAGTATTCCGTATATACAAGACCCGCTTTTGGTTATCTTACCAATGATCTTATTTGGTATAGGTTGGGCAGCAATGATGGGTATCCCATATTCTATGGTGTCAAAAATAGTCCCTTCAGAACGACGCGGTGTTTATATGGGTATATTAAATATGATGATTGTTATTCCTATGGGAATTCAAACTTTAACATTTGGATCTATTGTAAAGAATCTGTTGAATAATAGTGCAGTTAATGCCATAATATTTGGTGGCGTATTTTTTATTATAGGAGGCATATTGGCATTACGACTTAAGGAACCAAAATCTATTGATGAAGATGAAAGAGAAGTTATTCCTAATGGTACGGACTTTAATTTATAATTAAGAAAAGAAAATAATTTTGAAAGAAAATAATAAAGACATAGATATTCTTTGTGTTGGCGAAGTACTTGTTGATTTCATTGGACATCGAACAGAAGTACTTATAAATAATACAAGTGATTACCATAGATACTTAGGAGGTTCTCCTGCAAACGTAGCTATGAATTCAGCAAGATTAGGCTTAAGACCTGTAATGGTAGCAACTGTAGGAGATGATGGTTTTGGAAATTATATTATTGAAAGACTTAATGAAGTTGGAGTCAATACGAATCATTTAAATAAAAATAGTGACAAACCTACAAGCGTTATTTTTGTATCTAGAACAGATGGTACACCAGATTTTATTCCGTACAGAAAAGCGGATTCTTGTATTATAGAAGATCAAATTTCAACAGACTTACTTTCAGAAACTCATATTTTTCACACAACCTGTTTCGCTTTAAGCAAAAATCCTGCACAATCTACTATCTTAAAAAAGGCTGAAGAGGCTCATAACCTAGGATGTAAATTAAGCATTGATGTAAATTATGCTATGAAGTTATGGAAAAGTCAGGAAGAAGCACTTAAGGTTATTAAGGCATATTGTAAATTCAATCCTTTGGTAAAAATTAGTGAAGACGATATGCTTAGGCTTTTTGAGAAAGAGTTACCACACGAAGAGATATTTGATTTTTTTCATTCTGAAGGAGTAGATATGGTGTGTTTAACCTTAGGTAGTAAAGGGGTTAAGTTGTCTCAAAAAGGCAAAGATGTTATTCAATTACCAGCAACAAAAATAGAGGTAGTTCAGGATGCTACAGGTGCAGGTGATGCATTTTGGTCTGGATTTTTGTTTGCCTATATTAAAGATAAACCTATAGAAAAATGTTTGCAAGTAGCCTTGAAATTAGCTGCTTTAAAGCTTCAAAATGTAGGTAGATTACCAGACAACATTAATATATTATCAGAACTACTTTAACTTTTGAATGATGTTAAAAGATTCAAATATTAATAACGGAGTCATGCTAAACGCCTACCCAGATAGCATTGGAGTTAATTTGAAAGACATGGTTGCCATGTTGCAAATGCCTCAATTTAAAGATGTTTTTTCGTTATTTTATGTGTTACCAACTTTTTTTAATAGTGATTTGGATAGAGGCTTTTCAGTTATTGATTATAATATTAACGAAGAACTAGTTTCTAAAGATGATTTAAAAGCTTTGGAAGCACTTAATATTATGTTGAAATTTGATATTGTTCTTAATCACTTATCTGTTGCATCTCCACAATTCAAAGATTTATTGAAAAATGGAGAACACTCCAAATACAAAGATTTTTTTATCAATTGGAATTCCTTTTGGAAAGGAAACGGAGAACTCAATGATGAAGGTATTGTTATTCCGAAAGCTGAGTTTCTCGATAAGTTATTTATGAGAAAAGCTGGGTTGCCTATTCTAAAAGTACCTTTTCCAGATGGAACCAAAAAACCATATTGGAATACGTTTTATCAGAAAATAAATAGTCAAGACAATAGTTTTTTAGGGCAAATGGATGTTAATCCAAAATCTCAATTAGTTTGGGATTTTTATGAAGAAACATTAGCAAAAGTAAAGAGTTACGGTGGCTCAATTTTAAGATTAGATGCTTTTGCATACTTACATAAAGAAATTGGACAATCTAATTTCTTTAATAAACCAGGTACTTGGGAGTACTTGGAACGAATCAAACAAATAGCTGAGAAAAATGATTTAACACTTTTACCAGAAATTCATGCAGAATATGGTCTAAATCTTCATGATGAAGTTGCTAATAAAGGGTATCTAATTTACGATTTTTTTCTACCAGGTTTAATGATTCACACACTTGAAACAGGGAATAGTAAGGCAATTTTAACTTGGGCAAAAGAAATTATTAGTAAAGGCTACAAAACGGTAAATATGCTTGGTTGCCATGATGGAATACCAGTTTTAGACTTAAAAGGAAAAGAAGTTAATGGTTTTTACAACAAAGGTTTATTAGAAGATAATGAGATAGAAACCATAATGAGCACGATTATGGAAAGAGGAGGTCGAGTAAAAAATCTTTATGGTCCTTCAGGAAAAAAAATCTCTTACTATCAAGTGAATGCAACATTCTTTAGTGCTTTAGGAGAAAATGAACGAAAACTATTATTAGCTAGAGCCATTCAGATGTTTATGCCAGGGATTCCTCAGGTTTGGTATTTAGATATTTTCGCTGGGAAAAACAATTATGAAGCTGCCGATAAAGGTGGTAGTGGTGACCACAAAGAAATTAACCGAACGTCATTATCTGTGAACGATATTGAAAAAGGAGTAGCTACGGATGTTGTAATGGGTCAACTTGAAATTATGCGTTTAAGAAATACATCTAAGGCTTTTAGAGGCGAAATAAAAATTAATGACGTAGCTGAAAATTTAATAGATATATTATGGAGCAACGGAAATGATTTCGCACATTTGAAAGTAAATCTTATAACCTTTAAATTTTCTATTTCTTATTCGGAATCTGGCATAAATTACATGAAGCATTTTTAGTAATTGGATCAAAATTAATTATTTAATTTAACATGCCATTCCATACACATTTTCGCCACTACTCCACCTTTTCAGAAAACGAGTGTTCTATTAAGATTGTAGAGAAAAATTATAGAAGGAAAAAAATAAAGAAAATGATGAATTAAACTTTCGATTTTAGCCAAAGCTCAATTTACCCTTCAACTTCGTTCAGGATAAACTCCACGCAGAACATTATAGTGCATTTTATAAAAATGTTTGCTTAAAATTTCTGTAAACTTGTGATATCCCTTGTATAATTGAATGTATTAATTATGGAGTATTAATAAACCCCTAAATTTTGGATATTTGAGATTAAATTTTAAAAACCTCTTGTGATTGTTTAATACATTTAAATTCTAACACATATCAATATTGTCATTAGTTAAATCTTCTTCTTCTTCTTCTTCTTCTTCCTCTTCTACTTCTTCATGCTGTTCCATAGCTTGAACCAATCGTTTCCCAATTTTTACCAAATAGACTGTATCTTCGGTTCTGACTTCAACAGCTTCTATGTATTCATTTTGGGCATTTCTAAACGCAATTATATCCTTATCAGCATATCCGTCAGGAAATTTATCCACTAATAGGTTTAAAATGTCTTCATTTAACTTTTGATAATCTACAATTTTGCGTATCATTTTTTTAGTGTTACATGCCTAATAAATAGGCAAAGATTAATGGAGCAACAATTGTAGCATCACTCTCTATTATAAATTTTGGTGTATCAATATCTAATTTTCCCCAAGTTATTTTTTCATTAGGAACCGCTCCAGAGTAGGAACCATAACTTGTTGTTGAATCACTTATTTGACAGAAATAACTCCAAAATGGTGTATCAGTACGTTCCATATCTTGATACAGCATTGGTACGACACATATTGGAAAATCTCCTGCAATACCCCCTCCTATTTGAAAGAAACCTATCCCGTTTTCTGAATTATCAGTATACCAATCTGCTAGAAAGGTCATATACTCAATTCCAGATTTCATAGTACTTGCTTTAAGCTCTCCTTTCAGCACATAACTTGCAAAAATATTGCCCATAGTGCTGTCTTCCCATCCTGGGCATACAATTGGCAAGTTTTTTTCTGCAGCTGCATACATCCAAGAATCTTTTAAATCTATTTCATAATATTCTTCTAAGACTCCAGATAATAATAGTTTATACATATACTCATGTGGTAAATAGCGCTCACCATTTTCATCTGCTTCCTTCCATAATTTATAAATATGCTGTTGCAATCTTCTAAATGCTTCTTCTTCTGGAATGCACGTGTCGGTTACACGATTGAGTCCTTGTTCTAACAAATCCCATTCTTGTTTAGGTGTTAAATCCCGGTAATTAGGAATTCGTTTATAATGGGAATGTGCAACTAGGTTCATAATATCCTCTTCTAAATTTGCTCCTGTACAAGAAATGATTTGCACTTTATCTTGTCGTATTATTTCAGCAAAAATCTTTCCTATTTCTGCTGTGCTCATGGCTCCTGCCAAAGACACTAACATTTTTGAACCTTGATTTAATTGTGTTTCATAAGCTTTTGCAGCATCAACAACTGTAGCAGCATTAAAGTGTAAAAAGTATTCTTCTATAAAGTTGGTAATTGCGCCTTTAGTAGTCATCTTCGTCTTTGAATTTTGATATATTATTTAGTGGTTTTTCATCATAAGCATTGTCATAATCATCTTCAATAGTTTCATGTTGAAACTTATAACTTAACATTTTGTAATACAATTTGGCAGCTAAAAAATCTGAAGATTTATCAACTTCATTGGGACACAATTCAACAATATCAAAACCAACAACATTTTTTTCGTTAAATACCTGCTTTAAAAAATCTAAGGTTTCGTACCAGAACAAACCACCAGGTTCTGGAGTGCCAGTACTTGGTAAAATGGAAGGGTCAAAAGCATCTAAATCAAAGGTTATAAACACATTGTCTGTCATTTGATCAATGGCTGAATCCATCCAAGAATCATCTATTGCCATTTCGTGAGCAAAATAGGTTTTGTCTAAATTCATAACAGATTTCTCTTTTATGTCCATAGAACGAATACCTACTTGAATTAAGTTGGTGTGTTGACTGGCTTCATAAACTGCACAAGCATGATTGCAAGTACTACCATCATAACTTTTTCGTAAATCGGCATGTGCATCTATATGCAATACTGTTAAGTTTGGAAACATTTCATTAAATGCTCTAATGGTTCCAATAGATATAGAATGTTCACCCCCAAAAACAGTTACAAATTTGTTCTTTTTTATATAGCTTTTAGTTTCCTGATGTACTGCATCAGCCATCGCTTCTGGTGTAGCATTTACGGTTATGGGTTCAGTTAAATAAATACCTTGTCTATAAACTTCTGAATCGGTTTCAATGTCGTAAAGTTCCATGTTTTCAGAAGCATTTAAAAAGGCATTTGGTCCTTTATCTGCTCCTTTTTGCCATGTACTTGTACCATCATATGGGACAGGGATTAATACAATTTTTGCGTGTACTAATTTCGCGAATTCTTCTGATATTCCAGCGTAAGTTTTAGTTTCCATTTTAGACATCTGCTAATAGTAATTCTGTATCTGTATTTTGAATTGTGTATGTTTCAGGCTTTTTATCATAGCCTAAAATTTCAAGCAACTCTTCACTTTTTTGTTGTTCTTTAAATAATTTAGTTGTGACATTTCCACGTGCATCTTTATCGATTAAAATGTGCTTGGGAGCAGGAATTAAACAATGTTGTAAACCTCCATAACCTCCTATAGATTCTTGATAAGCACCAGTATTAAAAAAGCCAATGTATAAGGGCTTATCTTTATTATATTTTGGCAAGTAGATAGCGTTCATGTGTTGTTCACTATTATAGTAATCATCACTATCACAAGTTAATCCTCCAAGTAAAACACGCTCATAAGAATCATTCCAACGATTTATTGGTAACATGATAAAACGTTTGTTAATTGCCCAAGTATCTGGAAGTGTCGTTATAAATGAAGAATTTATCATATTCCATTTTTCTCGATCGTTTTGTTGCTTTTGATAAAGCACTTCATAAATTGCTCCACCACTTTCTCCTACTGTAAAACTGCCAAACTCTGTGAAAATATTAGGCACATCGATACCTTCTTCTTCACAAGTCAATTTAATTTGATTGATGATTTCATCAATAATGTATTCATAATCAAAATCAAATGCCAATGAGTTTTTAATAGGGAATCCCCCACCAATATTTAAACTATCAAGCGTTGGACATATTTTTTTCAAACTTGTATAAACTTTAAGACATTTTAAAAGTTCATTCCAATAGTAAGCATTATCTCTAATACCTGTGTTAATAAAGAAATGAAGCATTTTAAGCTGTACTTTCGGATTGTCTTTAAGCTGCTTGTTATAAAAAGGGAGGATGTTTTTATAACCTATTCCTAATCGAGAGGTGTAAAATTCAAATTTAGGCTCCTCTTCTGAAGCAATACGAATCCCCACATTAAAATTACCTTCTATTTCATTTGACAGTAAATTAATCTCTTCATAATTATCAATAATTGGAATACAATTTTGATGACCACTATTTATTAGTCTTGCAATATTAGTTACATATTGTGCTCGCTTAAAACCATTACTTATAACAAACGTATTGTCGTTTATTTTTCCTTCTTCTTTTAAAGATTCAATAATATCTATGTCAAAAGCCGAAGAGGTTTCAATATGGATGTCATTCTTTAAAGCTTCATTTAAAACATGCTTAAAATGCGAGCTTTTTGTACAATAACAATAATTATAGTTCCCATTATAATTATGATTCTTAATGGCCTTCTCAAACCACGCTTTTGATTTATTTATATTATCAGAAATTTTAGGTAAGTATGTGAATTTTAAAGGGGTTCCATAAGTTTCAATCAATTTATTTAAGTCAATATCATGAAATCGTAAGTGGTCTTTGTCAAGAACAAATTCTTCTTGAGGGAAATCAAAAGTTTGATTGATTAAATCAATATATTTTATATTCATTATAGATAGGATAAAAGTTATTAGTAAATGAGAGCATGAATGCTTTCCTAAAAAGAATTAATAACTTAAAATCAAATCATAATTTGATATTGTGTTTTAGAGACAAAACACAATTTATACCGCGTAGATATGCTTTTCAATACGGAAGTTAGCTTTAAATTTCGGTGACTTACTCCGTAAGCTTCTTTTGAATATGACTTCCAAATTTCCAAAAGACCGAACTTATAAACATGTTTCAATTTGTTCAGCAAAAAGCTCCTATGGTAAAAGCTTTAGTAAATCTAAATTAAATACAAAAATTTAATATTTCACTGTTTTTTAATTGTTTTTATAACCTTTCCATTCGACTCACATTATGCCTCCCTCCTACGTCGTCGCATAAAAAGCGTTCCATTAAACATTGCAGAACCAACTTTTAGAATAAATTTTCAAGGAATTGTAGTATCAACTTTCGCTTTTAACCAAACCTCAAGTTACCCTTCAACTTCGTTCAGGATAAACTCCACGCAGAACATTTACGGTAAAACGATGTCAGTGATTGTGAATACTAGGAGTTATCAAATAGAACATTTTTTACTTTTGCAGCTATTATTCCCATTCCCTATGTGTTTACATCCAACATCAGGGTAACGAAAAATATATTCATTGCTAGTATTTTTCTACACAGTTTCCCGTTAAGAAATAATTATTTATTAAAATCATTAAATTTTATAGCGGATAATAATGTCTTTTATAAAATAATATTTAAATTTGTATATAATTTACTAAAATATGTTTTCAAAATCATGTGAATATGGTCTTAGGTCAATAATTTATATTGCCCAACAAAGTGCACAGGATTCTAAAGTCAGTTTGGCGACTATATCTGAGGCTGTTAACTCTCCACAAGCATTTACCGCTAAAGTTCTACAACAACTTACGCGCAATAACATTATAAAATCAATTAAGGGACCTTATGGAGGTTTTGTAATTGAAAGTGAGAAAATGGATACCATTAAGCTCAGTGATGTTGTAAAAATATTAGACGGCGATTCTATTTATACAAGTTGTGGTTTAGGTTTGAATATATGTGATGAAAATTCCCCCTGCCCCCTACACTACAAGTTTGTTGAAGTTAGAAATCAACTCAAGGAGCTTTTAGAAACGACAACTTTATCTATGTTGGTTCACGACATGAGTATTGATGTTTTTCATTTAAATCTTTAAAATTATATTTAAAAAGGATAACAAGATCTTAATATAGACAATGAAAAAAATAATAATCATAGTAACATTTATTTGGATTGGCTTTGTAAGCAGCATAAGTTTTATGGAATCTTGGTTGAAATTTCAAGCCCCGAACATTACCACAAAACTTGGTATAGGTATTGGAAAAATCGTTTTTGAAGCGCTAAATAAGGTGGAGATTGCATTTATTTCGATTATAATCATTTGCTTAACGATTATAATGTTAAAATACAAAAGGTTATATTTTTCCCATGCCCTTTCTTTATCAATTGTCCTATTGATACTTCAAACATTTTGGCTTTTACCTGCATTAAGCCAACGTGCAACCCAAATCATTCAAGATATAAAAGTGCCAAAAAGTAATTTGCACTTTCTATTTGTTTTGTTTGAAATTTTAAAAATAGGGTGCCTCACCACTTTTGGGATTAAATTGTTAAATACAAAAAACATGTATTAAAAAAAATAGATGCCCCATGAAATCTACCCCAAAATATAAAGTGACCATTACAGATTTTTACAATGAGATTATTAAAATTTCATTTACAAAACATCGGTATCCAAATTTAATGACTCTGATAGCGGATAACTATCCGGAGGAGTTTGGAGAATGTAAGGGTCGTGGTTGGTGTGGCACTTGCCACATCAAGGTGACTTCAGGAACGCTAAGTACGCCCATTGAAATTACTGAAAAACAAACTCTTAAGACGATTTACAATGCAGATATAAGTAGTCGTTTGGCTTGTCAAATCATACTAAATGAAAAAATTAATAACATGACTTTTAAAATAATAAATAATTAAAACACAAAACTATGGACTTAAATAATAAAACTTTAATTGGCAATATTGTTGCTAAAAACTACAAATCAGCAAGCGTTTTTAAATCATACGGTATAGATTTTTGCTGCAATGGCAACAGAAGCATTGAAAAGGTATGTGAAGTAAATGATATTGATGAAAATGAATTAATCGATTTACTTAAAAACTGTTTTGAAACAGAAACCGACACCAACGATTATCAATCTTGGGAAATCGATTTTCTTTCAGATTATATTTACAATAAGCATCATAAATACATTGAAAACAAAGTGCCTGAAATTAAGCAATACCTCGATAAAATTTGTAGAGTCCATGGAAACAGTCACCCGGAGCTATTAGAAATAAACAAACTGTTTAAAGAAAGTGCGAGCGATTTAATCTTACACATGAAGAAAGAAGAATTAATTTTATTTCCTCATTTCAAGAAATTAGCAGCTGCAGTCAGGGACAATACGCCTGTATCGAGTCCGCAATTTGATACGGTTAAAAGTCCGATTGCAATGATGCACGAAGAGCATGACAATGAAGGACATCGGTTCAGAAAGATTTCAGAATTAAGTAATGATTATAAACCCCCAATAGATGCGTGTAGCAGCTATAAAGTATCGTTTTCTTTATTAAAAGAATTTGAAGATGATTTACACAAACACATCCATTTAGAAAACAACATTTTGTTTAAAAAAGGAATTGAATTAGAACAAAGGTTACAGGAGAAATAAAAACATGTTTTGATGATTAAACAATTAGAAGATAGAGAAGACGTTAGTTTGTTGGTGAATACTTTTTATGAAAATATACGAAAAGATGAGTTGTTAGGTCCCATCTTTAATAAACACATAAAAGGAGAACAATGGACAGCCCATTTAGAAAAGCTAACGGATTTTTGGGTAACAGCTCTTTTTGGAGTTATATGCTTTAAAGGCAATCCGACGTTGGCTCACAAGAAAGTAGATGAAAACTTAAATCACACCATTGCTCAAGCTCATTTTGAGCGATGGGTGAATTTATGGCACAATACCATTGATCTATTGTTTATAGGGACACTAGCAGAAAGAGCAAAAAGAGCATCGAAAAGCATGGCAATTGGTCAATTTAAAGCAATTAACAGTTTTAGAGCTAATCTGAAATAACGATCATAAATAGTTTTATCTCGTTTTTTAAAGGCTTCTACAATGCCTAAAAAGTATAGTAAACCCCCATCGTTAAGGCTATTTTTTTCGCAACATTATTCCCGAAGAAAGCACTGCCATAACCGCCAGTAATACCAAAGTCTTCGGTAAGCACTCCAATGACTTTTAAACCATATGAACCATATTCCTGATCGTTTACATACAATCCCGTTAACACATTTGAAGGAGGCAAAACAATGTTTCCATTTTTAAATGATTTCACAACATCTACAAAACCAATTAACCAGATTTTTTTTAAAATTTTGGTTCCCAACTCTCCTCCAACTTTAAAATTAGAACTATAGTTATTCGTTCTAAAAATCCCTCCAGCAAATGTTTGTAAATAGAATTTATCAAAACTTCTTCCAGCTAACAAGAGCGGTGTAAAAGACCAAGCATCATTACCCGTTCTTATCCCAGAATTCTTATCAAAACTCCCTGTTCTTGCTTCTAACGAAAACTGTCCGGACAACACCCATTTTTTTTTATAAAAATTATATTTTAA
Organism: uncultured Wocania sp.; assembly: GCF_964021735.1. Lineage (NCBI taxonomy): Bacteria > Pseudomonadati > Bacteroidota > Flavobacteriia > Flavobacteriales > Flavobacteriaceae > Wocania > uncultured Wocania sp. Next base: position 10,803 of record NZ_CAXIBN010000042.1, read on the forward strand.
CCCCATTTCGATATTGCCCAAAGAGGTTTCATTCGCAGCCTTCGTAGCTGGGTTTGAATTCTCCTTTACGACCAGGTCTCCGCTTTTTATATGTTTTAAGGGAAGGTTTAGAATCAAAGTTAATTTATCAGTAAAACCATATTCGCCATAAAACTGAAATGTATTATCCGTTAATTTTCTTTCCGTTGTATGGTCTGGATCTCCAAATAAACTGCTGTAGTTTTGAATGGTTGAATAAGATGATTGCAAATAATAACTTCCTTTTTCTTTTGTCCATGGACCTTGAGAAAATGCAGAAAAACTGATTAGAAAGATTAGTAATTGGTGGGGATATTTCATGATTATAAGTTTTTTACAAACTGTTTCGTTGTATAATTTACAACATACAACTTAGGCACCTATTGACTTTCTTGCAAAAAACAACTGTATAAATATTCTTTAATAGAAATAAGAAAACCCCATTGTAAAGGACTCTTAAGGTATTCGAAGCTTTGTACTAAAGCTTAATGGTCTGAAACTGCTGTCGGTTATCCCCCATTCCTTAGTTTTTAGATAATTTGACTATGAATCATCCAAACTTAATTTTCCTCACACAAAATGTAGAAAGTGTCTAAAAACGATTGATGTTTTGCAAGAAAACAAATATGATATTGTTGAGATTTTCAAACAACCATATACCAAGTATCTCAATTTTCTTGAAAGATTTTTCCTTCAAAAGTATTAATCTACTAAATAAGTTGTGATGTTAAATAAATAGTAACTACTCACATACTGTGGGGCGATCATAAAGCTCATTGGTGGTAAATCGATACAATTGTGGATCATACCATTGTTGATTGTAAAAGAAACGCCATAAGGAAATATTATCATCCTTTATTAAAAAGGGCACTGACATCAATTGCTTTAGAAAAACCTTAGGGTGCTCTAGCTTTAAAATAGGTGCATATAATTCTTTGATTTTAGTCTTCCCTTCTGCATAAACGGCGTTTAATAAACCTTCCTTATTTTGATAATGTCTAAAAATTAAACCTTCAGAAACGGCAGCTTGTTTGGAGATCATTCGCGTTGAAGTCGCAGCATATCCCGCTTCCGAAAATCGCTAAAGACTACAGCGCCAAAGACGCGATTCCACAACCCATAGAAAAGGCTCTAAACGACCCCTTTATTTTTTACACTAAAAAGTAAAAATAAGAGACCATTTACCTTGTCACCCAGAGTTTTCTTTAGTATGGAAAAGGCCTTTGTCATATGCCCTTCTACAGATTTTATTGAAATATTTAAATAGTCTGCGATTTCTATATTGGTAAGACCTTCATGTTTACTTAATAAAAATGTTTGCTTACACTTAGGAGGCAGTTTTTGAATTTCTTTTTTAACGAGCTTTATTAGCCGCTCCAATGATTTTTCATCTTCTTCCTCAACAATGAAACTCAGGGCATCGATATGTTTTTTTTCTAAGGCTAAAACGTTTTTTTGTTTTCGATATTGATCAATAAATTCATTATAAACGGATTTATATAAATAGCTTTTAAAGTTAAAATCATCTTTAAGTTTTTGACGGGTTTTCCAAATTCTGATAAATACATTCTGGACAATGTCTTCAGATAAATCATGGTCATTTATAAGGCTAAATGCGTAAAGACAAAGTTTGTGGTGGTACGTTTCAACTAAAAAAGTATACGCCTTTGACTCTCCTTTTTTTAGGGATTTTAGAAAAGAAATTTGATTTATAAAGATAGTGGACATAGTAGGGCTATGCTATAAGTAGGTTGTTATAATTGCTAAAATATAAAAAAAAATTACCAAAAAAGTAAGGGTTATTCAAAACACTCACGTTTTAGTTATGTGTTAAAGATTAAGAAATGTCCGAAAAAAGTCAAAAATTAATTATACAATTCCTTACCAAACAAGCCTCTTTTGTTGAGCTAGAAGCACTCTCTATCTGGCTTGAAAACCCAAAAAATGAAAAGGAATTTAAAAGCTATATCAAACTTAATTATGCAATTGATTTCAATATGAAACAGTTTGATACTGCCAGATCAAAAAAGGAATTACAGGAATTTATGAGTCAAGAACTCCGAATTCGTCCATTGCGTAAAATTCGAAAACTATCTAAATATGCGGCTTTACTCATAATCTTTTTGGGGATTGGGTATTTATATCAAAGTAACTATTTTTCGACAGCCCCTGAATTCATAATTCCTCCGGATAGTATTACACTTCAGCTAGAAAATGGGGATATTAAAGTCATTCACGAAGACGGTTCTAGTGATGTACAGGATGCCCAAGGCCGTGTGGTCGGCGCTCAAAATGGCACACAATTAGTATATAGCAGTTCTCATTCAAAAGAAGAATTGGTCTTTAACACACTAACGGTGCCTTATGGGAAACGCTTTGAACTCCAATTATCAGATGGGACAAAGGTTTATTTGAATTCTGGCACTTCCTTAAAATACCCAGTTAAATTCATCGATGGTGAGATGCGCCAAGTATATTTAGAAGGTGAAGCATTTTTTGATGTCACGACAAATAAAAAGGCTCGATTTGTTGTAAACGCAACGAATTTAAATGTAGAAGTTTTTGGAACGACGTTTAATGTATCGGCATATCCAGAAGATTCCTCAACGGATGTTGTTTTGGTAGAAGGCTCTGTGGCGCTTTATAATGAAAATAAAACGTCAAAAGAAGGGGTTACTATTGTGCCTGGGACAAAAGGATCCTTTATAAAACAACAAAACGACATCACTACCGAAAAAGTTGACACAAAACTATATACTCAATGGATGGTGGGTGGCTTAGTTTTCAGAAACAGTAATTTTGAGGCAATATCAAAAAAACTGGAGCGGCATTATAATGTGAAAATAGTAAATTCTAATCTGGAACTTAGTAAAGAGGTTTTTAACGCAAGTTTTAAAGAAGAGTCTATAGATATTATATTAAATTATTTCAAAAACAGTTCCAATCTCGAATATGAAATAAAAGAAAACACGATATATATAAAATAAACTTAAATCTAAAAAAAATATAACAACCATAGTTAATGCTTGGTCTTCAAGAAAAAGATTTTACTATACTTATACTGGAGCACAGTCTAAGCGTGACCTACAATAAACATAATCAGATGAAATAAAAAAACAGAAACTCAACGAACAAAAATCACTATGTATATTCTTGAAATTAGAATAAAAAAAACCGGAAAATGCTGTAACATTTCCCGGTATTTATAAGTGATCAACTAAAATCAGTCATTCACAATTTAAACACTTTAAAAATATGAAAAAACTTCATGAAATAAAAGGGATAAATTTATCTTTTATAAAATTTGATTTAAAAATGAAATTAACAACCCTCTTTGTCTTCGCTACATTTTTTAGTATGCTTGCAAACAATGTTGGGTACTCTCAAACACTTACTCTAAATGAAAAGAATATTTCTGTTGTTAGAGTAATTGATAAAATTGAAGCGATGTCAGAGTACAAATTTATTTATAACACTAAATTTGTAGACTTAAACCGCACCGTTACAATACAGCTAAAAGACGCAAATATCGAAACGGTACTTAGCAGCCTATTTAAAAATACCTCTACAGCCTATCAAATATTAAGAAAAACACAAATCATTCTTAATCGTAAAATGGATGTAGATAAAAACGATCACTTGGGTACATCTGTTAGGACGCACCAGAAACAGCAAAATCAAATTGGTGGAACGATAACGGATGATACAGGTCAACCTTTACCTAGTGCTACAATTATAGTAAAAGGCACTTCTAGAGGAACTACAACCGATTTTGATGGCAAGTATAATTTGGAAATAGACAGTGATGACGCGATACTTTTAGTATCCTATGTTGGTTTTACAACTCAGGAAATAGCTGTAAATGGTCAAACCGAAATAAACATTCAATTAGTAGCCGATTCTGCACTGGATGAGGTCATCTTAATTGGATATGGGACTGTCACCAAAAAAGAATTAACAGGAGCTATTGCCACTGCTGGTAACATTGAAGATCGTGCGGTGACCAATGTGCAAGAAGCACTACAAGGAAACATCTCAGGAGTTACAGTATTAGCAGACGGTGGAGATCCCACGAGCACACCTATCATTAAAATTAGAGGACTGGGAACTTCTTCAGCTGAACAACCGTTATGGATCGTTGACGGTGTCCCTTATTATGGAGGCCCAATTAACCCCTTTGATATTGAGTCCCTAACCGTATTAAAAGATGCAGCTTCTGCTTCAATATATGGAGTTCGAGCAGCAGCAGGGGTCATTTTAGTGACGACTAAAAAAGGAAAGCAAGGGAAGGTTCAAGTCGATTTTGGAACTTTTACGGGCGTTCAAAACGTGTATGAAAAACCTGTAGCCTTAAACGCACAACAATATACCGACATGTATAATATTGCATACGATAATTCTGGAATCCCACGATTAGATTATTTTAATGGCAGTACTAACCCTGACAGATTGCTGCAAAAAACCAATTGGGTTGATGAAATTTTTAGAAGTGGAATCATTCAAAACTATGATATTGGATTGCGTGGTGGCTCAGAAAAATACACCTTTTCATCTTCTTTAGGATACAACAAAAAAGAAGGAATTCTTATCAATACCTATGCAGACCGTATAAGTTTCCGATACAACTCTGCAGTTAAGCTAAGTGATAAAATTAAAATCGGCGAAAATTTCTCATACACCCTTAACAATGGTCAATCGGCATTCACAGGAACGCAAGCAGCAAACGGAGAAACCAATTACAATGGCGTTATTGCAGCAGCAATCAAAGCACCACCTTTTGTGCCAGTGTATAACTCGGATGGCGTTTACAACGATGTAGCTGACGGACAAAACGGAGATGTGCTTCACCCTGTGGGCACTTTAGAACGTATTAATATTGACAATCCAAAGAAAAATACGTTTGGAAATCTTTTCTTGGAGTATAAACCAACAGAAAAACTAACCCTTAAAACGAGTTATGCCATAAACCACACCGACGAATTTTTTAAAGAATTTGACCCTCGTGTGGCAGAAACTTCAAAAGTACAAAAGACAACAAATATATTAACTCAAATTCAGGCTAATGAAATAAATTGGTCTTGGGAAAACACCGTAGATTATACAAACACATTTAATGATGTACATGCGTTTCAGTTGCTCGGAGGCTACTCTTTACAGCACCAAGAACGCGAGTTGGATGGGATTGTTGCTGAGGGTTTTGAAAATGAAAATCCAGATTTAATAGTACTGCCCCTTGCAGATGAAATTAGGGATGTTTATTATTCATTTTTCGAAAATAAGTTGGTGTCATTTTTCTCAAGAGTACTCTATGACTACAATAAAAAATATTTTTTTTCTGCAAGTATTCGTAGAGATGGATCGTCTAAGTTAGCTCAAGATAGACGTTGGGAGAATTTTCCATCCGTTGCAGTTGGATGGGCACTCTCTGAAGAAGGCTTTTTTAAATCTAACTTTGTTAGAAGTTTAAAGTTAAGGGCCAGTTGGTGACGTGTAGGAAATATTGAAAGTTTATCGTCTTATCCTACAAATCTACCTCTATCAGATGAAAACACGATACTTGGACAAGATGGCTATCAAACAGGTGTTGTTCTAGATGGACGTTCGAACGATGCTATTAATTGGGAAATTTCAGAAACAACTAACTTTGGTGTGGATTTCACCTCAGAAAATAACAAATGGAATTTAACAGCCGATTATTTTATTAAAGATACAGACAGATGGCTTAACCGAACTCCTGTTAGCCCTTTAGAAGGAATTGGGACTTCTCCATTTCAAAACTCAGGAAAAATTAGAAATAAAGGTTTAGAGCTTGCCTTAGGGTACACTAAAAATGAAGGCGATTTCAACTACAATGTTTCAGGAAATGTGTCCTTTATCAAAAATGAAGTTCTTGAAATAGCCCCTGGATTCGACTTTATTCCAGATGATATTACACAAGTCGCAACACATTTTCCCCTAGCAAACGCAGTGGGGCAACCTCTTTTTTCTTATTATCTAATTGAATCGGATGGCTTGTTAAGAACCGATGCAGAAGTAACCGAAGCAAGAGCTAACGGACAGCCTGATGCCCAATTAGGAGACCTTCGTTTTATAAATCAAAATGGAGATGATACTATAGACGATGATGATCGAGTTTTTAAAGGGAGTGCATTTCCGACCGTATCTTATGGATTGAATTTTTCAGCGAATTACAAAAATTTTGACTTTTCAATGTTCTTCCAAGGTACACAAGGCGGTGTGGCTTATAATGGTTATAAACTTACCACCACCTATCCTGCACATACATCAGTCGCTGGAGCCAATTTGTTAGATACGGCCTTAGACACTTGGCATCCAGGAAACCCAAATGCTTCCAATCCAAGATTGTCAATAGATGATCCAAATGGAAATATTCGTAAATCAGACTTTTGGTTAGAGGATACAGATTACCTGCGTTTGAAAAACCTATCTGTCGGCTACACCTTACCAGAAAGCCCGTATTTTCAAAAATTACGAATCTATGTTACAGGACAAAACGTACTGACTTGGACAAACTATTCTGGTTTGGACCCTGAAGTTTCCAACCGTGGGGTTGATGGTGGACAATACCCCGTTGCCAGAACATTTACTTTAGGATTTAATTTAACATTAAAATAAAAAAAGATGAAAAAACATAAATATATAAATTTTTTAAGCCTCATAACACTTGTATTACTTACGGCTTGTGAAAATGACTTCCTAGATGTTGAGCCAAAAGGTGCCCCAACGGCAGCTTCTTTTTTCAAAACAGAAGTTGATGTCACTCGAGCGACAAATGCACTGTATTTAATGAACGATTTTCAGGGCACCTACGGTAGGGGAATGTTTTTATATTCTCTAATCCCAAGTGATGATTTTGTAGTTGGAAAATCTAAAACCCAAATAGAAGAAATAAAAAACTTTGTAACCTCGGGATCTGGCTCCTACACAAGAGATATTTGGCCAAAACATTTTCAAGTGATAAAAAGAGCGAATGACATTATTAATAATGTCCCTGATATTGAAGGTGTCTCAGATGAAGTAAAGAATTTTGCTTTAGGAAATGCATACTTCATGCGTGGATTGGCGTATCATCAGTTAGGTGTAATTTATGGAGACGATCGCGCAGGGATTCCTATTGTTGATGAATTTACAACGGATTTTTATATTTCCAGACCTGAAAGTGTAACGGTTAGTAATGAATATGCAGCTGAAAACTTTACCAAAGCTGCAGAATTATTGCCATTATTTAGCGAGCTTTCGCCATCCGATTATGGGAAAGCCCATAAAAATGCAGCCTACGCCTATTTAGCAAAAACACATTTATTCAATGCCGAATTTGACAGTGCCTCTTGGCAGAAAGTCATCGATGCTTGTAATGCTGTGACTGCTACTCAAGATGTATTGGAACCTAATTTTGAAGATGTGTTTAAAATTGTCAACAATTGGGGATCAGATTACATCTGGTCTGTTCCAAGCAACACTACTGGAGGAAGTATTTTGCCAGGAGCTTCTTTAGAAAATAAGGGTTGGGCTAAATACAATGGCTGGGGCTATTTTGCTCCAACGCTTGATCTGTACGAGTCGTATCAAGTAGATGACAAAAGAAGAGATGCAACCTTGTTAGCCTTTGGAGATGATTTTGAATATTTTGGTGAAACCAGACGGTATTGGTCCACCAGGAGTTTAACAGGCGTCCAACTTAAAAAGTATATGGAACCTTACAGTTATGTTGATGGGGTACACCTCAATGGTAATGGCGATCATCCAACAACCGATTTAAATGTTCCTTTGATGCGTTTATCAGATGTGTATTTAATGCGGGCGGAAGCAAAAATTATGCTTGGCCAAGATGGAGATGGAGACTTAAACAAAGTCAGACTTCGGGCAGGTCTTCCTGCTGTAACTGGAGCCACACTTGAGCATGTTAAATACGAACGTAGAGCTGAATTTGCTGGAGAGGGCGTGACGAGCCGTTTTTATGATTTATGTCGCTGGGGGGATGTCTCAGATATTAGGAAAGCATTGAGTGGTAGACAACATGATGACAAAGAAGACCCAGACTCTGGATTTAGTATAATAGAAGTTTGGTCAGAACGAAGTAATTTTGATTTAGTGAAACATCGTGTATGGCCAATTCCACCGAGTGTTATTGACAACAGTAGAGATTTTATAAAACAAAACGTAAGATAATTTCTACATCTTTTATCATGGTTTAATTAGTCAAAAACAATTCATGATTTGATAAGTGCATTCCATTAAGAATGCACTTATCTTTTATCTAAATATGAACCTCATAACCATTTTAAATTCTTTTAAAAATTAATATGAATTTCACTAAATTTCCACCTTTAGTACAGGTACCTCCCTCTAAAGATAAAACACCAAAACATCTCATTTCCAAAAAATATAAGCATTGGAGATGGCGTATGTTTATTGGGATGTATCTAGGGTACACTATTTTTTATTTTACACGGAAAAACATTTCCCCCGCATTGCCTCTAATTAGCGAAAAATTAGATATTGACCTTATTCAATTAGGAATATTAAGCAGTGTTTTTTATGTGGTTTACGGCATCGGAAAGTTTGTTAGTGGTCTCTTAGCAGACAGAGCAAATATTAGAATGTTTATGGCTATTGGGCTTTTTCTAGCATCCATCATACATTTGTTTATTGGGTTTTTAGATAGTTTATATCTAATTGTTTTCTTTTGGGGGCTCAATGGAGCCTTTCAATCTATGGGATTTCCACCAATAGCTAAAGGCCTGGTACACTGGTTTTCTCCTCGAGAAAGAGCAACAAAGTGGACTGTTTTATCATCTTCGCATACTGCTGGAACCTTTGGAGTAGGACTCTTGGTTGCAGGGATTATCAATTTGTATAACAAAGGAATTGTGGGCTGGGAAGCCGTTTTTTACGTACCAGGAATTATAGGGTGTTTGACCGCAATATTTTTGTTTATTGCATTACGCGACCGTCCCGTGTCTTTAGGATTGCCTGAAATTGAAGACCACAGGAGGGACAGACCTGTAGTAGAGTTGATCGAAAAATCAAAATCACATTGGAAATTATTAAAAACACACATCTTTACCAATAAATTTATTTGGCTATTAAGTTTGGCCAATATGTTCATTTATATCATTCGATTTGGAACCTTAGACTGGGCAACAATTTTCTTATATGATATAAAAGGAATAGACCAAGTAAAGGTCGCCATTTTTTGGACGTTAATGCCTTTAGCTGGAATTCCAGGGGGTATTGTTGCTGGATATTTAGCCGATAAGTTTTGGAATGGCCGCTGTGTCCCCATTAATGTCATATACCTTGTTTTGCTAACATTTAGTATTATGGGATTTTATTTTTATTCAGGCTCTAATAATATTATTCTAACCGGTGTCTTTTTGTTGCTAATTGGATTTCTAATTGATGGGCCTCAAAATTTAATCAGTGGCGTTCAAACGTCTAGAGTTACGGTTAAAGAAGCCATTTCTGCAGCATGTGGAATGACAGGTTTGTTCGGATATGTAGGAGCTACTTTATCTGGAGTAGGGCTCGCATACATAACGGCGTCTTTTGGCTGGATGGCCATGTATGGCGTCTGTGCGTTATCATCAATTTTATGTTTGATTTTAGTATTAATGACCTATAAGAAAGAAAAGGGACATTCCTAATTTACAATATATTGAATCACTGTTCTGGGTTTGAATTCTCCTTTACGACCAGGTCTCCGCTTTTTATATGTTTTAAGGG
>NZ_CAXIBN010000043.1:0-20309 GCF_964021735.1 uncultured Wocania sp.
TGCATACTTGGGACGACGAAATATCAAGAACTTTAGAAACCAACTTGCAACCGCTAACCGATTTAATTGTTGGTAAATACATCAAGTTTTTACCAAAATTAAATTACCCCATTCGAGTTGGCGAACATCCAAATACCGCTTTCGGATTATCTTTTGCTTACGATTATGCTAATACCGTAAATAATGAAGAATTAAAAACATTGATTGAACAACGCGCCAAAGATTTTTATATAAAAGATACTGGTTGCCCAATAACATGGGAACCCAGTGGATTCGATTTTTTATCGCCTTGTTTAGAAGAAGCCGCTTTAATGAAACGTGTTTTACAAAAAGACACATTTAAAGTGTGGTTAAACGCTTTTTTACCACAATTAAAAGATAAAAACTTTAAACTAGAAACAGGAAAAGTGTCCGATAGAACTGATGGAAAATTGGTGCATTTGGATGGTGTTAATTTTTCAAGAGCATGGAGTTTAAATAAAATTGCTGAGGATTTACCTGAATATGCACATTTAAAAAATACTGCAAACCACCATATAAATTATTCGTTACCAAGTATAGTCGGAGATAGCTACGAAGGTGGACATTGGTTGGGTAGTTTCGCTATTTATGCACTAAACTCAACAGAAAAAAACAAATAAGGTGGGTTCGATATAATCTGCCTTTCAAACTCCTGCGATTCAGAAAAATAATTTTATGTGTCAGGTTGAGCGCAGTCGAAACCTCAAAGAAGTTCTGATTTTTGAAAACCTTTCGACTGCGCTCAAGGTGACAATTCTTATTTCTAACTCACATTAAATAGTTATTTTAATAATATGTTAAAGACATGCTAATTAAGAAATATGTCTTTAATTTTTTATACTTTTCTTCATTATAACTAATTAACTACTAAAATGAAACCATATCCTTTATTGCTTTTGGCATGCAGTTTCCTAATTGTCAACACAATGTATTCACAAAATCCGTTAGTAAATTCACCATCATTAAATGCTGATGGAACTCAAATGGCGTTTAATTTTCAAGGCGATATATGGACAGCAAACATAAACGGAGAAAATGCAAAACGATTAACCGTTCACGAAGGGTACGACACCAATCCGTTATGGAGTGCAGACGGACAATCAATTGCATTTGAAAGTAATCGATTTGGGAATAATGATATTTTTATTATCCCCGCAAATGGTGGATTATCTAAGCGTATTACTTACCATTCAGCAACCGATAATCTAACAGATTATACAAAAAGCGGCGATATTTTATTCTCTACGCGAAGAGATTTTGCTCAAGTTGAACGCGAATACGAAACACATATTATCGACAGTAAAGGAGGCACCCCACATCGATTTATGAATACTTTAGGCTTTGATTCTAAAATATCACCAAACGGTAAATTTATAGTTTTTGTAAAAGGAAATTGTAGAATTGCTCGTGAAGCTTATCGTGGTTCAGCTAACAGAGATATATGGTTATATAACATTAAAAATGATAAATACACACAGTTAACCACTTTTGAGGGTAACGATTTTTATCCACAATGGGGCGATAATAATACCATTTATTTTCAATCGGCTAGAAGTGGAAAGTACAATGTTCATAAGCTTAAAATTAGTGATGCTGGTACAAAAGAAGGGCAAATAGAGCAGGTAAGCACCTTTAAAGATATGGGTGTATTTTCTTTTAACGTTAGTAGAAATGGAAATGCAATAATTATGGTTAAAGCCGATAAAGTATTTGTAATGGATACGGCAACCAAATCTCAAAAAGAAATAAATATTAATATTGCTTCAGATTACAGGTTTAATCCTGTAGAGCGTAAAACATACTCAAACAGAATTGGTGAAATTGCAGTCTCGCCAAACGGTAAATACAGTGCATTAAACATTAGAGGCGAAATATTTTTAAGAGAAAATGATAAAGATAAAAGCAGAACGGTAAACGTTTCAAATTCATCGTATAGAGATAGAATGGCAACTTGGGTTAATGATAGTACGTTGATTTTTATATCGGATAGAGATGGACAAAACGATTTATACGTGGTAACTTCTGATGATAAAAATGAATCAAATTTATTTAAAACCTTAAAGCATAACGTTGAAAGAATAACGAAAACAAATGAAGGCGAAAGTAATTTGGTGATCTCTCCTAACGGAAAACAAATCGTGTTTAATAGAGGTAGAGGCAAACTTATTGTTGCTAATATTGATAGCAACGGAAAACTATCAAACGAAAACACCTTGCTTGATGGTTGGGATTCTGCCGATAATGTATCGTGGTCGCCAGATTCTAAATGGTTAGCGTATAGTTTAAGTGATTTAGATTTTAACAGCGAAATTTATATTCATAAAGCAGATAATTCCAGAAAACCTGTTAATATTTCAATGCATCCAAAACAAGATTACGGCCCTGTTTGGAGTATCGATGGAAAAAAATTAATGTTTTCATCAAATAGAAACAATGGCGATTATGACGTTTGGTTTACATGGTTGAATAAAGCAGATTGGGAAAAAACCACTGAAGATTGGAAAGAAGATGATAGTGATGATAAGAAAAAAGGGAAAAATAGTAAGGACAAGAAAAATAAAGATGAAAAAAATGAAGGAGACAAGAAGGGTAAAGATACGGTCAAGGATATTATAATCGATTTTCAAGATATCCACGAGAGACAAATACAAGTCACATCGTTTACAGGCGGTGAGTTTGGTAGAGCCTTTTCTAAAGACGGAAAAACTATTTATTACACTACAGGTAATGGTACTAGAGGAAATCCAAATGTTGAATCTGATTTGTTTAAAATTTCTTGGCAAGGAAAAGATAAAAAAGACATAACCAAGGGTAATAAAAGACCATCTAGTATTGTCGTTGATAAAAAATATTCAAATTTGTATATGACTAGCGGATCTGGTAGTCTTTCAAAAATTAATATGTCTTCGGATAAAAGTGAAAGTCTTTCTATTTCTGCTAAGTTAAATGTTGACTATAACGAAGAATCGAACCAAATATTTGAGGAAGCTTGGAAAGCACTTAATGATGGGTTTTACGACCCTAACTTTCATGGTAGAGATTGGAGTGCTTTAAAGAAAACATACAAGCCTCTAGCTATGAAAGCGTCTACTCGAATAGATTTTCAGACTATGTTTAATTGGATGTTGGGTCAAGTCAATGCAAGTCATATGGGATTTCGAGCAGGAGAATTTCGTGAAGATTTACAAAGACAAAGTACAGGCTTATTAGGTTTAGAATTCTCACCTAATAGTAATGGTAGTTTAAAAGTTGAAGCGGTTATTGGCGGTATGCCAAGCGATAGAAGTGCGAGTAAAATAAATGTAGGAGATGTAATTACAGCTGTAAATGGTACTAAATTAACAAAGAATCTGAATGTTTATAGTTTATTAGAAGGGACTTCAAATGAGAAAATTTATTTAGATGTTACAAGAGGAAATAATACCGTTGAGGTCGTTATTAGACCTAAAAGCAGCAACAGACTTGAAAATTATAAAGCTTGGGTAAATGAAAGAAAACGACTTACTGAACAATATTCAAACGGTCAATTAGGGTATATTCATATTCAGGGTATGAATTGGACAAGTTTCGAGCGTTTTGAACGTGAACTTACCGCTGCTGGTTTAGGTAAAAAAGGATTGGTAATTGATGTGCGTTTTAACGGTGGTGGATGGACAACCGATTACTTAATGGCGGTTTTAAACGTAAAACAGCATGCTTATACAGTGCCTCGAGGTGCAGCTAAAAATCTAGAAAACGAAAATAAAAACTTTAAAAATCATTACCCTTTTAGCGAGCGTTTGCCTTTAGCGTCGTGGACTAAGCCATCCATAGCCTTGTGTAATCACACAAGTTATTCTAATGCTGAAATATTTTCGCATGCGTACAAAGCATTAGGGATTGGTACTTTGGTTGGCGAACCTACTTTTGGAGCGGTTATTTCAACAGGGTCTGCGCGTTTAATTGATGGCTCTAGCGTAAGAATGCCATATAGAGGGTGGTATGTAAAATCAACTGGCGATAATATGGACTTTGTACCAGCAGTTCCAGATGTTTTGGTGCTAAATAATCCAGATGATAAAGCTAACAAGCAAGACACCCAATTAAAAAAGGCAGTAGATGAGTTGCTTAAACAAATTTAGAGACATTTAAAAAAATAATTAATAACCAATACAAATAAAAAACTGGTTTAGAAATATTGGTCCTGGGCCACTAGTAGCTGCCGCTTTTATCGGTCCAGGTACGGTAACCGTTTGTACCCTTGCTGGCGTTGCTTTTGGGTATGCGTTGCTTTGGGCGATGTTACTTTCTATAATTGCCACCGTTGTTTTACAAGAAATGGCTGCAAGATTGGGTGTTATTTCTCAAAATGGCTTAGCTGAAGCTATAAGAAGCAAAATTAAAAACCCCATATTTAAAACGCTTGCCATCATATTAATTCTCTCAGCAATTGTTATTGGTAATGCAGCTTATGAAGCCGGAAACATAAGTGGTGGTGTTTTAGGTTTAGAAACTATCGTAGGAAACTCAAATATTAGTGTTGCTGGACTTTCAATTAACTTTTTAAGTATTACAATAGGTATTATAGCGTTCGTTTTGCTTTATTTAGGGAATTACAAAATCCTCCAAAACACTTTGGTTTCACTTGTTATTTTAATGAGTTTAGCCTTTCTGATTACAGCTATAATAACCAAACCAAATCTTTCCAAAATTTTAAGCGGAGTATTTATTCCCCAGTTTCCAAAAGATAGTATGTTAACCATTATAGCTTTAATTGGAACAACGGTTGTGCCTTATAATTTGTTTTTGCATGCGTCTTTAGTTAAACAGAAATGGCATAATGAATCGGATTTGAAATTTGCTAGAAAAGATACTTTAGTTGCAGTTGTTTTAGGCGGATTAGTGTCTATGTGTATTATTATTTCGGCAGCATCCATTCAAACACAAGACATAAATAACGCAGCAGATTTAGCCAAAGGATTGGAGCCGTTATTCGGTAGTTATGCAAAATATTTTTTAGCAATGGGTTTATTTGCTGCTGGGATTACTAGTGCGATAACAGCACCATTAGCTGCAGCATTTGTTGCAACGGGTTGTTTAGGTTGGAGTACCAATATGCAATCTAAAAAGTTTCGAGCGGTTTGGATGATTGTTTTGACTGTTGGTGTAATTTCAGCTTCCTCTGGAATAAAATCGATAGAAATTATAAAATTCGCCCAAGTTACAAATGGAATTTTATTGCCCATTATTGCTGGTTTTTTAATTTGGATTATGAATAAAAAATCTATTTTAGGAATGCATATAAATAATACAAAACAAAATATTTTCGGGGTTGTTATACTAGGAATTAGTATCTTACTATCGATAGCCACACTCAACAAAATATTTCATTTAAACCTCTTTTAGTGCAAAATTATAAGATTGATATCAATGTAGATTTAGGTGAAGGCATTGGTAACGAATCGCAATTGATGCCTTATATTTCAAGCTGTAATATCGCTTGTGGAGGTCATGCTGGCAATGTTGAAACTATGCGAAGCGTTGTACGGTTAGCAAAAAAATACGGCGTAAAAATAGGAGCGCATCCGTCGTTTCCTGATAAAGAAAATTTTGGTAGAATCGCTATGGAATTACCTTCGGTGGTATTGTACAAATCAATTAAAAAACAAATAAGAGATTTGCTAAATGTTTTAAAAGTAGAACACGCGAGACTCCATCATATTAAACCACATGGTGCTCTTTATAATTTAGCAGCGGTTGACGAAAAGACCGCAAAAATTATTATTGAAGCGATAAAAAGCATTGCCATACCAGTTAAATTATATGTGCCTTATACATCGGTTATTGCCGATGTGGCGATTCAGAATAACATATCGGTTATGTATGAGGCGTTTGCCGATAGAAATTATAATAACGATTTAACACTTGTTTCAAGAGATAAAAGCAATGCATTAATTAGTGACGATGTTGCCCTGTTTAGTCACGTCTATCGAATAATTTCTACTAAAAAAGTTAAACCCATTAATGGCGCAGAAATAGCAATTAAAGCCGATACATTTTGCATTCATGGCGATAATGCTGAAGCTGTAAATTTGGTAAAAACTTTAAGAACAAATTTAGAAGCAAAAGGGATAAGTATTGTGTAGTTTTTATGGCATTTAATCTTGTATATAAACAATATGGAGAACGTTCAATTTTAATTGAATGGCCATCTGTAATCGATAAAGAAATACTGTTTGATGCGTTGGTTTTTAAAGATAAAATCCTAAATAGTAACATTGAATTTATTGTTAATATAAATCATGCATATAATTCATTATTAATTACTTATGGTAAATTAATAATTGATTTTCAAAATCAATTTTCTGCATTAAAAAAAATATATAATCAGAAAACAACTTATACGCAACCCAAATTTAAACAGTGGAATATCCCTGTGTGTTACGATGCTGTTTTTGGTATTGATTTAGAAACGATGGCATTAGCTAAAAACAGTTTAAAAGAAGACATTATTAAGCGTCATTCGCAAGCTATTTATACCGTTTATTTCATCGGGTTTTTACCCGGATTTTTATATTTGGGCGGTTTAGATGAAACGCTTCATTTTCCTCGAAAAGAAACTCCAAGATTAAAAATTGAAAAAGGTGCAGTGGCTATTGGAGGCAATCAAACTGGTGTTTATCCAAATGAAAGCCCAGGAGGATGGAATATTATTGGAAACACGCCCATTTCTTTTTTCGATGCAAAAAAAGGTAAGCCGTGTTTTGCGAAATCTGGGGATAGCATAAAGTTTTATCCGATTTCTTTAGAAAAACATCACGAAATAAAAGCACTTATCGATATTGGAGTTTATAAAATAGAAAGCGAGGTTATAAATGATTAAAGTAATAAAATCAGGTTTCTTTTCAACCATTCAAGATTTTGGGCGTATGGGTTTTCAGCAATACGGTGTGCCATATTCTGGGGTTATGGATTACAATTCGGCATCCATTGCCAATGCTATTTTAGGCAATGATAAAAAAGCTGCGGTTATTGAAATGACGATGGTGGGTGCCACACTTCAATTTAATGGCGACACCAATATTTGTATTTCTGGAGCAGATATGTCGCCAAATATCAATTCAAATAGAATAAAGCTTCATAAAAATATTGCTGTAAAAGCTGGTGATGTTTTATCTTTTGGTAAACTTAATTACGGATTTAGATGCTATTTAGCAGTTTCTGGCGGTTTTAAAACTGAAGTTGTTATGGGAAGTAAAAGCATGTATAAAGGCATTACTAATCCGTTTTTGCTTAATAAAAATGATGAGTTGCCCATATTATATTCTACTATAAATAATAGAAAACATGCAAGTATTAAAGTAAATAGAAATCATTTTATTTCAAAAAAAATTGAAGTTTTTAAAGGTCCAGAATTCGAATATCTTTCCATTGAGCAACAAGAAAAATTTTTTTCAAAAATATTTAAAATTTCAAAAGAGAATAATAGAATGGCTTATCAATTAGAAGACACTTTAAAAAATAAATTAGAACCCATAATTACATCGTCTGTACTTCCCGGAACGGTGCAATTAACACCTTCTGGCAAGCTTATTATTTTAATGAGAGATTGTCAAACCACTGGTGGCTACCCTAGGATTTTACAGCTAAAAGAAACATCAATTAATATTTTATCGCAAAAGTTTACAGGACAAAATATTACTTTTAAATTAGTGGAATATTAAGAAAATTTTATGGTTCTATTAGGTAAGTTGTGTTTAATTTTGCGACTTACAATAAAAACAAAAAATGAAAAAATATTTTCTACTTTTTACAGCTACGATGCTCTTTTTAAGTTGTGAAAAACAAAAAGAAGTTAACGTGCAAGATATCGTTGACAAATCGATAGAAATTTCAGGTGGCTATAAAATTAAAAACTCAACTATTGCATTTGATTTTAGAGATAAAAACTACAAAGCAACTCGTAATAACGGAAGTTTTCAACTAGAAAGAAGATTTAAAGATTCAACAGGTATCGTTAGAGATGTTTTATCTAATGACGGATTTGAGCGTTATATTAATAATGAAATAGTAAAAGTTCCAGATAGTATGGTTCCTAAATACTCAGCTTCGGTAAATTCAGTTCACTATTTTTCGGTTTTACCTTACGGGTTGAATGATGCCGCAGTAAACAAGCAATATGTTGAAAAGGTTATTTTGAGAGGAAAACCATATCATAAGGTGAAAATTACTTTTAATCAAGATGGAGGAGGTGAAGATTTTGAAGATGTATTTGTGTATTGGATAAATGCTACAACTTACAAAACTGATTATATTGCCTATTCGTATCACGAAAATCACGGTATTGGTTTACGATTTAGAGAAGCCTATAACGAACGTTATGTTAACGACATTAGGTTTGTAGATTATACTAATTATAAACCTAAAGACTCATCTGTTTCAGTATTAGGTTTAGATGATTTGTTTGAAAAAAATCAGTTACAAATCGTGTCTAAAATAGACTTAACGAACATTGAGGTTAATTGATAGTTAATACTTGATCTAAAATTTTATCGTCAAGTACTGTAATTATATATAAGTTCCCATTGTTGCCATCATCAA
Source organism: uncultured Wocania sp. (assembly GCF_964021735.1). Lineage (NCBI taxonomy): Bacteria > Pseudomonadati > Bacteroidota > Flavobacteriia > Flavobacteriales > Flavobacteriaceae > Wocania > uncultured Wocania sp. Next base: position 8,602 of record NZ_CAXIBN010000043.1, read on the forward strand.
TATCTTCATACTTTTTAAAACCTAAAATAGAATTTACAAACATTGGCGTTGTATTGCTATGCCCGACAATTAGAACAGTTTTGTTTTCAGTATCGTTTAAAAACGTTTTTGTGTCAAGCTTATAGGGGTGATAAATTGTTAATTCTAATCCGTTTTTTGTAGCTGTTGGTTGCGCCGTTTCTTTGGTTCTGTTATAATCGGTAGAATAAATAGCATCAAATTTTATATTTGAAAATATTTTACTCCAACTTACTGCTCGTTTTTTACCAATTTCGGTTAAATGTGGATTTTTATTTGTTTTGTCGGTTCTATCTTTTTCTGCATGACGAATAAAATAATAGGTAGAAGCTTCGGAAGCGATTTTTTCTTGTGAAAAAGTGGTTGATGATAGTATTGCAAATGCAAAAAGGAATAAATATTTCATCGTTAAAAACTTGATTATCATCAAATATAAAACGTTTTGAATGGCTAACTTTTAATTAATTGTTAAAGTTGCTTTAAGCAAGTTTCATTGCTATTTCAACCATTTCAGAAAATGTAGTTTCACGTTCTTTACTTGTGGTTCGTTCTCCTGTGACTAATGAATCAGATATAGTTAAAATAGAAAGCGCATTTACATTGTGTTTTGCAGCTACGGTATACAAACCAGCACTTTCCATTTCTACACAAAGCACTCCAAATTTTGACCACTTTTTATACGATTCAAAATCGTCGGCATAAAATTCATCTGATGTAAAAACATTACCAGCTTTTACAGTAATATTTTTTTCTTTAGCTATATCAACAGCTTTTTGAAATAACTCAAAATTCGCAGTAGGCGCATAGTCTGCACCACCAAAACGCAATTCGTTAACACCAGAATTTGAAGACGCTGCCATAGCAAAAACGATGTCTCTTATTTTAATATGCTTTTGATATGAGCCTGCACTTCCAACTCTAATAAGGTTTTTAACACCATATTCTGTAATGAGTTCGTGTGCGTAAATAGAAATAGAAGGTACACCCATACCAGTGCCCATAACCGAAATGTGATTTCCGTTATAAGTCCCTGTGTAACCTAGCATACCTCTTATTTTATTAAAGCAGACAGGATTTTCAAAAAAAGTTTCTGCAATCCATTTTGCACGAAGAGGATCTCCAGGAAGTAAAATTGTTTCAGCGATGTCGCCTTTTTCGGCTTCAATATGTACACTCATTTATTTTAGTTATAAGATAAAAACTATCACTCTTACGTGATTTAATAATTGCTTTCTATTTGAGATTTGCCGGTAACTATTGCGATTCCAGATGATGTTCCTAAGCGATCTACACCTAGGTTTATGTATTCCAATGCCTTTTTTTTATCTTTTATTCCGCCAGAGGCTTTAATTTTTACCGTATTGTTTGCTACACTTTTCATGAGTTTTATATCATGAATTGTAGCACCGCCGGTTCCAAATCCAGTTGATGTTTTAATAAAATCTGCTCCACTTTGTATTGCAAGTTCACTAGCTTTTATAATTTCTAATTCTTCTAAATAACAAGTTTCTAAAATAACTTTTAATACCTGATAAGGCATATTTTTTTTAACCGATTCAATATCTTTCCAAACGGCATCAAAATCTTTACTCTTAAGAAGGCCTAAGTTAATAACCATGTCAATTTCGTCGGCACCATCATGTAAAGCAGATTTGGTTTCTGCAACTTTGGCTTGTGTAGACATACTTCCTAATGGAAACCCAATAACACTGCATACTTTTACATTGCTATTCTTTAATTGTGCTTTAGCCAAAGACACGTAGGAACTATTAACACAGACAGAGAAAAATTGATATTGTATAGCCTCTTTACAAAGCTTTATAATATCACTCTTTGTAGCTGTTGGTTTTAAAAGTGTATGGTCTATATAGGTATTTAAAAGTCTCATAGGAATGCTAAAATTAAGTTTATTTTTTTAATAAAGCAGATTACAACTAGTAATTTTAAAACACTAAGATGCATATAAAAATGACTTCAAAACTATGATTTTAGTCAGTTTATTGTTAAATAATAACCTAGATAGATATCATAAAAAAAGCTAAACAGAAATTTATATATTTTGTTTAGCTTTCTTTCCTTTTGAATTAGTCTTAAATTTTTTCAGCAACATTCTCTGCTTTTAAAGTATCTTCTTCTTTAAAAGTTTTTATATACTGTTTAAATATTTTAGAATTTCTTTTTGACCGTGTTTTATTAATAAGCTCTACACCATAGTTTATACCAACTCTGTCGGCACCAGCTTCTAAATATTTTACTGTAGTTTCGTAATCTTCAATACCATCGAAAGCAGCTATTTTAATATGATCTTTTACTGTTTTTTTAATAATTTTTACGGTAGTTAAAGTGGATCCATTTTTAGAAAAACCACTTGAAGTTTTTATGTAATCTACTTTGGCGTCTAAACAAATTTCACAAATTCTAATAATCTCATTTTTGTTTAATTCAGAAATCTCTATAATCACTTTTAACGGAGTCTCTCCAATGGCTAGCTTTACATCAGTGATATCTTTTAAAACAGAAACATAATTTTTACTTTTAAGTAAACCTTGGTTTATTACCATTTCAATTTCATCTGCACCATCCTTTAAAGCTTGTTTTGCCTCGTAAACTTTAGATGCTGTCGACATAGCCCCTAATGGAAAACCAATTGGAGTACAAACTTTAATACTAGTTTTACTTAATAATTGTTTTGCTAAAGGCACATAATAATTATTTATATTAACAGCATAATAATTGTTTTTTTGTGCTGATAAACATAATTCTATAATGTCCCTCTCTGTAGCTGACGGATGCAATAGTGTGTACTCTATATAATTAGTAATATGCATTGATTAAGTAGATTTTTTATTGTTTTAAAAAATAACAAATAGTATTATGTATTTGCTTAATTTATAATTTGAGGCTCATATTCATGTAAAAGTAGGAAATTAAAACGTTCATTTTTGAATTTTAACAAGGTTTTAATTAACAATAAGTTGTTAGTAAGTTAAACGGTAATTTTTGTTTTATATTTTTTAAGTTGATTAATACGTGCTTCAAATGAATCTAAAAGCACTGGATTATTCACATTATCAAATAATTGCATTAATTCTTTTGAGTGTGTTTCTCTTTGCTGTTTTAATAAATTAAAGTGAACAAAACCGCACCAAATTACAGCTTTTAAATGACTTTTGTTTTCGTTATACATGCGCATTTCTACATGCAATTCACTATCTGTATATTTAATTAATTGCGATTCAATAACCACAGTTTCCATTAAAAATGCTGGTTTTAAATAAACTATTTGATTACTACTAGACACCCAGCTTTTACCTAAAGTTTTAGCCATTTTATAAATATCGATACCATAATGCTTAATTAATACATCTTCACGATGATTCATAAAATAATTTATGTAACTAGCATTGTTTAAATGATTAAATGGGTCACAATCTTGAAATCTAATTTTTGTTTTGCTTTCTAATACGTTTAGTAAGTTTGTCATTTTTGATTTATTTTAAATATACTAATTGGTATATTTTTATTAAAAAATATTATATTTTAAGTTCGTTATGGATCATTTGATCAATTTGATTCATGGTGTCTTTCATATAATGTTCATCGTCCATAGTGTAAGTCATAAATATTGCACCTTGAATCATGGTATCTAACCTTTTGGCGTATTGCATTGCATTAACGTTAGTAGATATTTCTCCAGCTTCAATTCCGTTTTCAATAATAGTAGCTACTTGATCTTGAATTTTTTCAATCACTTCTTTTACTTTTTTAAGTAATAATGAGTTTTGATTATTAGCATCAACACCAATATTTAAAACTGGGCAACCACCTTTTTTTTTGCTGTATTGATAATAGTTTCTATAGAAATCAGAAATCAGAAATAATTTTTGGATTGGAGAATTGCTTAATTCAAGGTGTTTTGAAATATCTTTCATTAGGCTCTTAACTGTAAACTTAAAAGCTGCAATAGCTAATTCTTCTTTATTTTTAAAATTGCCGTAAATGGCTCCTTTTGTTAATGATGTCGCTTCGGTAATATCTCGCATACTAGTTGCTGCATAACCATTTTTATTGAATATTGGAGCTGCAATTTCTAGAATGTATTCCGATGTAAGTTCTGCTTTTGTTTTCATTGTTGAAGCAAATATAATAAAAAATACCAAACGGTATATTTTTAAATTAGTGTTCTAAGTTTTATAAAAAGGAAAAGCAACAATCATCTCGTTAAAGATTCATGTTGCTTTTCAACTAACCAACCAATTAATAGACTGTTAGAAAATCATTTTGTTACAAACAAATTTCATTTTAGTCTAAAATTCTTCAGTAACTAGGCTATTTTGGTTTCTAAATACTAATTCATCATCAAAGGCATCTAATAAAATAATACTATCTGTAGTTACTTTTCCTGCCAATATTTCTTTGCTTAATGCATTTAAAACTTCTTTTTGAATAACACGCTTTACTGGTCTAGCTCCGTATTCTGGATTATAACCTTTATTTGCTAAATACGTTATAGCTTCTGATGTTGCATCAAATATAATACCTTGTTTTGCTATCATTTTAGTTACTGATTTTAATTGCAACCCAACAATATCTATAATATTTTCTTTACTTAATGGTGTAAACATAATGGTATCGTCAATTCTATTTAAAAACTCAGGACGAACACTTTGTTTTAATAATCCCAAAACGTCAACTTTAGCAGCTTCAATAGCCGAATTTAAGTCCTTTGTAGCTTCAAAACGTTCTTGAATTAAATGACTACCAATATTTGAAGTCATAATAATAATTGTGTTTTTAAAGTCTGCTACACGCCCTTTATTATCTGTTAAATGCCCTTCGTCAAGCACTTGCAATAGAATATTAAAGGTGTCTGGATGTGCTTTTTCAATTTCATCTAACAGCACTACAGAATAAGGTTTTCTACGAACAGCTTCTGTTAATTGTCCGCCTTCATCATAACCAACATATCCTGGAGGAGCACCAACTAATCTGCTAACTGCATGTCGTTCTTGATATTCACTCATGTCAATTCTAGTCATTGCATTTTCATCATCAAACAAATATTCGGCTAATGCTTTTGCAAGTTCAGTTTTACCAACTCCAGTGGTTCCTAAAAATAAGAATGTTCCAATAGGTTTTTGTGGATTTTGTAAACCAGCGCGACTTCTTCTAACGGCATCACTTACCGCAACTATTGCTTCTTCTTGACCAACAACACGTTTATGCAATTCTTCTTCTAATTTTAAAAGTTTTTCACGTTCGCTTTGTAGCATTTTGGTAACAGGAATCCCTGTCCATTTTGCAACTACTTCGGCAATATCATCATAAGTTACTTCCTCCTTAATTAATGAGTTTTCTGAACGCTCTTGCAATTGTTTTTGAAAACCTTCAAGCTGCTCTTGAGCTTCTTTTATTTTTCCGTAGCGTAATTCGGCTACTTTACCATAATCGCCATCGCGTTCTGCTTTTTCAGCTTCTAGTTTGTAGTTTTCAATATCTTGTTTTGTGTTTTGAATATTGTCAACTATTTCTTTTTCACTTTTCCACTTCGCATTTATTTCATTGCGTTGCTCTTTTAAATTTGCTAGGTCTGAGCGTAGAGACTTTAATTTACTTTCATCTTTTTCGCGTTTAATGGCTTCAATTTCAATTTCTAACTGCATTATTTTTCTATCTAAAACATCTAATTCTTCAGGTTTAGAATTTATTTCCATACGCAATTTTGATGCCGCTTCATCCATTAAGTCGATAGCCTTATCTGGTAGAAAACGATTTGTAATATAGCGTTGCGATAATTCTACTGCGCCAATAATAGCCTCATCTTTAATACGGACTTTATGATGTGTTTCGTACTTTTCTTTAATACCTCTAAGGATAGAAACAGCACTTTCTGTATCAGGCTCATCCACCATTACTTTTTGAAAACGACGTTCTAAAGCTTTGTCTTTTTCAAAATATTTTTGATACTCATCAAGTGTAGTTGCGCCAATAGCTCGAAGTTCTCCTCGTGCTAAAGCAGGTTTTAGAATATTAGCTGCATCCATGGCACCTTGTCCGCCACCAGCTCCAACTAGTGTATGGATTTCATCAATAAATAAAACAATATCGCCATCACTGGTTGTTACTTCTTTTATAACGGCTTTTAATCGTTCTTCAAACTCACCTTTAAACTTTGCACCAGCAATTAATGCGCCCATATCTAAAGCAAAAATTTGTTTGTCCTTTAGATTTTCAGGAATATCTCCATCTATAATTCTGTGGGCTAATCCTTCTGCAATGGCTGTTTTACCAGTACCAGGTTCTCCAACTAGAATAGGATTGTTTTTGGTTCGTCGTGATAATATTTGAAGAATTCTTCGTATTTCTTCATCACGACCAATTACAGGATCTAATTTTCCGTCTTTTGCTAATTGATTTAAGTTTTTTGCATATTTATTAAGCGAATTGTATGTGTCTTCTTGACTTTGTGATGTCACATTTTCGCCTTTTCTCAATTCATCAATTGCAGCTTTTAGACCTTTTTCTGTAACACTTTGATCTTTTAGCATTTGTGCTATTTTACTACTCGATTTAAAAACGGCTAAAATTAAATGTTCGATAGACACAAAATCATCTTTCATTTTCTTAGCAATAATTGATGCCTCGTTTAGGCTTTTTCCAGCTTCACGAGATAGCATTAACTCACTTCCAGTAACTTTTGGAAAACTTTCTAATTGCTTATTTAGTGCTTGTTCTAATATTGAAATGTTTACATTCAGTTTTTTTAATATGAATGGTAAAACATTTTCATCAACTTCAAAAATGCCTTTAAAAATGTGTTCATTCTCTATTTGTTGATGACCAAAACTTTGAGCAATTTGTTGTGCTTGCTGTATGGCTTCTTGAGATTTTATTGTATAATTATTTAAATTCATAACTGTATTTTTATTTTCTTTACAAGTATTAAGTCAATAATCTTACCAATGCTATTTCAACGACAAAATGTCTTGATACGCCCTTGTTTTAGTGACTTTTAGTCAGTTTGTAAGTTTTAAAGTTGTGAGCGACTTATTATTATATTAATAGTAAAAAGTGGGTTCCTGCTTTTGCAGGAATGACAAATTAATGTTACCTCAAAATATGTTTTGAGGAGAAATATTTTTAATTATGGGATTAATAAATAAATTATTTGGGACTTCAACAAGCTCAGCCACCAATAAAGAAGAAAAGGTATTGCCTTGGATTCCTTTAAATGAATTACCTCAGTTAGATTTTATTGAAAATAAATCGACTACAAAAACACAAGTTGTTTTTAAACATTCAACGCGCTGTGGAATAAGTAGAATGGTTATGAAACAATTTGTGGATACCTATAATTTTACCGAAAAAGATTTAGATTTATATTATTTGGATTTGTTGAATTACCGTGATGTATCAAACGAGGTTGGGTATAAATTTCAGATTATGCATGAATCTCCGCAACTTATTATAATTAAAAATGGGGTAGTGGTTGCGCATGCTTCACATGGAGCGATTAATGATTTGGATTTGAATCAATTTATTTAAACTAAAAACCTCCCCGAAAGTTTGAGAGGTTCTTAATTCATCGTCTAATCGTATAAGAATTAATAATATCTTTTAGTTTTAACTTTAAATCTTCACCAGTATCATAGATCATTTGTTCATTACTAGGAAACGGCACACGTCTGTTATCTAATAAAATTCTGTCATCTTTAGTAAGCGCACGCTTATCGCCTCTTGATCTTGCAAAAAAATGTTCAAAAACAAATTCACTATCAATAGTAAAGGTATCTAAAGGTTGATTTGATGCTAAATCGAAATACACTACATCAGCTATAACTTGAGATGATTTAGTTTGAATCGTTTCTAATAATCGACATTTTACGGTAATAACTTTATCAACTTTCACATCATTACCTAAGCTGTCTTTCACAACATTACCAGCGGTATCTAACTTATATTTCCAACCATCAATAATTTCTTTTTCTCTTAAAATCTCTCGTTCTTTAATACGTTCTGGAGAAATATTGATACGTTTTAAATTAAGATGCATGGCATAATCGTATTTAACGTTGTTACTTTTATTTGCATGATAAACACTCCAGAATTTATTTAATCCGTAGGTGTCAAAGTTTAATAAATCATCTTCTAAACGTGTTGGAATTATTTGTTGTGTTTCGTTATTAATAGAAACCAAAATATAATTAGTCCCTCGTTGATGTGCTTCATCTAATAACTCACGCGTATTTTCGTAGTTTGGGCTAATACGATCTAAGTAATCAAGCGTGTTATAGGCTTGCCTTATTATGGATTTGTCTTCAGATTCTAATAACTCAATGCCTTTTTCGTATAAGTAATCAGAAAGATTTTTACGAGATTCAATAATGGCATTGCTATAATTATTAAAGCTAAACGGAATATTCTTTCCATTTACAGATAGTGGTAATATAGGTTTAATGGCTTCTTGTCGTGCATTCAAATCTAAATAACGCTCGTAAATCTCACGATACAACTCTGGATTTTTATCTTTTTTAAGATGCTCGATGGTGTTTAAATCTCTATCCTCGGCTTTGTAATAGGCATCTTGTAGCATTATAACGACATCGTGCTTTCGCTTTGAATCTTTGTTTGTTCTCAGGGTTTTAAGTGCTGTATTTATGGCTTGATCGTAATTGCCAGAGTTTACAGCTTTTTCAACTTCTTTTTTTGCGCTACAGGCAATACATAGTGGAAGTATAAGGATTAGGAGTAGAAATCTTTTCATAGGTTAAAAGTTTGGTTTATTGGGGTATTAATTCAATAGTAATGCCAAAAATAGGAAAAACTATTAATTAAATGTTAACTATTTGAAAAACAGTGTTTTATTTTTTCTTATAAACAGGAAGTAATTTGGTTGATACTTCGCCAAAACCAATCCGTGTTCCATCTTTTTCGCAATGACCACGCATAATAACCGTATCGTTATCATTAATAAAGTTACGCTCTGTTCCGTTAGATAGCTTAACTGGTTTTTTTCCTGCCCAGGTTAATTCAATCATTGAGCCATAAGAATCGGGTGTTTTTCCAGAAAGTGTGCCGCTACCCATCATATCGCCAGAATTTATAGGGCATCCGTTAATTGTATGATGTGCTAATTGTTGAGACATATTCCAGTACATGTACTTAAAGTTAGACTTACTAACCACGGTTTCTTTGGCTCCCGTAGGTTGAATGGCTACCTCTAAATTAATGTCGAAACTCTTTTTACCTTGGTATTGTAAATACGGTAATTGTGGTTTTAAAGGTTTCGGACTTTTAACTCTAAAAGGTTCTAATGCATCAAGGGTAACAATCCATGGAGAGATTGATGAAGCAAAGTTTTTAGATAAAAAAGGTCCTAGCGGTACATATTCCCATTTTTGAATATCTCTAGCACTCCAATCATTAAATAGTACCAAGCCAAAAATATACTCTTCAGCTTCTTCAACAGGAATTGGTTCTCCTAAATCGTTAGCATCTGTAGTTATAAAAGCCATTTCTAATTCAAAATCTACACGTTTTGATGGTCCAAAAACAGGAGTATCTGAGTTTGGTGGTAATGTTTGCCCTTGAGGCCTATGTACAGGAATTCCAGAAGGGATTATAGACGAACTTCTGCCATGATACCCTACAGGAACATGTAACCAATTTGGCATTAAAGCATTGTCTTTACCTCTAAACATGGTACCTATATTAGTAGCATGCTCGATACTTGAATAAAAATCAGTATAATCGCCTATTTGTGCAGGGAGTTGCATTTCAATTTCATCTAAACGAAAAAGAATAGTCTCTTTATGTTTTGTGTTGTTTTTTAGTGCATCGTTTTTGGCATCAAAAATTTCAGCTATCCTATTTCTTACGGCACGCCATGTTTTTCTTCCGTCCGCAATAAAATCGTTTAAAGTATCTTGAAGGAAAATATCATCAGTTAATGCAATACCATCAAAATACCCTAATTGATGTAAAGCACCAAGATCTATAGCTGTATCACCAATTCTTGTGCCTATGGTAATAATATCATCACGAGTAAGAAATACTCCAAAGGGAATATTTTGAATTGGAAAATCTGAGTTTTTATCGACGTGTAACCACGACTTTCTATCTGGATTGTTAGCTGATAATGGCATAACTATATTTTTTATTTGTTATTAAATTCGTACCAAACCTACACATTTTTTTTATTTAATTAGAAATAAATGATTAAAAAATAGGTTTATTTTAATCGTTAATAAAACGGTTTAAAACTTAATGGTAAATATATGTTTTTTGATGTATTTGAATAATCTATTTGTTATTTTTGCTCAACTTTTAACTACAATTAAAATTTATGCAACGCGACGAACAAATTTTTGAACTTATTCAAGCCGAAAAAGAACGCCAATTACATGGTATAGAACTTATTGCATCAGAGAACTTTGTAAGCGACCAAGTTATGGAAGCTGCTGGCTCTGTATTAACCAATAAATATGCCGAAGGTTACCCTGGTAAGCGTTATTACGGTGGTTGCGAAGTGGTTGATGAAGTTGAGCAAATTGCAATTGACAGAGCAAAAACCTTGTTTGGTGCTGCTTATGTAAATGTACAACCGCATTCTGGTAGTCAGGCTAATACGGCGGTTTATCATGCGTGTTTAAAACCAGGGGATAAAATTTTAGGATTTGATTTGTCTCATGGAGGACATTTAACTCATGGGTCGCCAGTAAACTTTTCTGGTAAATTATACAATCCGGTATTTTACGGTGTAGAGCAAGAGACAGGGGTTTTAAATTATGATAAAATACAAGAGATAGCTACTAAAGAACAACCAAAATTAATTATTGCTGGAGCTTCGGCTTATTCTCGTGATATTGATTTTAAACGTTTTAGGATAATTGCCGATAGTGTTGGTGCAATTTTAATGGCAGATATCTCGCATCCTGCGGGATTAATTGCTAAAGGTATTTTAAATGATCCGTTACCACATTGCCATATTGTTACCACAACTACACATAAAACTTTACGTGGTCCAAGAGGAGGAATGATTATGATGGGGCAAGATTTTGATAACCCTTTTGGTATTACATTAAAAAATGGAAATTTGCGTAAAATGTCGTCACTATTAGATTCTGCGGTGTTTCCAGGAAATCAAGGAGGACCATTAGAACATATTATAGCAGCAAAAGCGATTGCTTTTGGTGAAGCTTTAACCGATGATTTTTTACATTATCAGCTACAAGTAAAAGCAAATGCAGATGCTATGGCAAATGCTCTGGTTGCTAAAGATTATAATATTATTTCTGGCGGAACCGATAATCACTGTATGCTAATAGATTTACGCAATAAAAATATTTCTGGTAAAGAAGCAGAACAAGCTTTAGTAAAAGCAGATATTACTGTAAATAAAAACATGGTGCCTTTTGATGATAAATCACCTTTTGTAACCTCAGGAATCAGAATTGGTACAGCAGCTATTACAACTCGTGGGTTAAAAGCTGATGATATGAATACTATTGTTAATTTAATAGACGAAGTGATTAACAATCATGATAATGAAGCTATTTTAGAACTTGTAAAAGATAAAGTAAATGCTATGATGAAAGGGAAGCCTTTATTTGTATAGTTTAACGCTACGTGGTACATAATTCTTTTTAGTATCACATAGAATAAGAAATCCTACGTCAAGTAGGATTTTT
>NZ_CAXIBN010000044.1:0-20241 GCF_964021735.1 uncultured Wocania sp.
TTCTTGTAAAGTCCAATCAATTAACTCATCGGGTGTAACATTTAGTGCATTTGCTAATCGCTTAAAAGTATCACCTCGTGGTTCGGTTTCGCCATTTTCTATTCTTTGAATAGTTCTTAAACTTAAACCTGAAATTTCAGTTAACTCTTCTTGAGAAAACCCTTTTCTCTTTCTTAATTCTTTAACTCGGTTTGCTAAATTTTTGTTCTTCATTTTAGTAGTATAAATTATTTAGAACAAATGTAGTTTCCTGTTGTATGGTTGATACCGTCAAGCATATGTCATTCTTACGTCATATACGCCAAACACAAATATTCAATTGAAAAATTATAGTTCAGAAACTTCTTTTTTAGCAATTTCAAATTCATTCATTATATCCTCAACTATTTTAGCCACAGGTTTTATATCGTGAATTAATCCTGCTATTTGCCCAATTTCTAATTCGCCTTCTTCTAAATCGCCTTCAAACATGCCACGCTTTGCTCGCGCTCGTCCTAATAACTCTTTTAATTGTTCTGGTGTTGGAGAAACTTTATATAATTGCTGAATATCGTTATAAAATTTATTCTTAATTAATCGTACTGGTGCTAATTCTTTCAAAGTTAATTGGGTATCGCCTTCTTTGGCATCAACAACAACTTTTTTAAAATTTTTATGTGCCGAACTTTCTTCGCTAGCTACAAATCGGCTTCCTACTTGCACGCCATCGGCTCCTAGAATCATGGTTGCTAACATCGCTTTTCCTGTGGCAATTCCACCTGCAGCGATCAATGGAACTTTTATTTGCTCTTTAACCATAGGAATAAGTACTAATGTTGTAGTTTCATCTCTACCGTTATGCCCACCAGCTTCAAAACCTTCAGCTACAATAGCATCAACGCCTGCTTCTTGTGCTTTTAAAGCAAACTTGACACTACTTACTACATGCGCAACGGTTATACCTTTATCTTGTAACCAAGATGTCCAAGTTTTTGGGTTTCCTGCTGAAGTGAAAACAATTTCAACCTCTTCTTCAACAATAATATCCATAATTTCCTGAATGTTCGGATACAACATAGGTACATTAACTCCAAACGGTTTTGAGGTTGCTTTTTTACATTTTTGAATATGTTCGCGTAATACTTCTGGGTACATGCTTCCAGCTCCAATTAGTCCTAAAATGCCAGCATTACTAGAAGCTGAAGCTAATTTCCATCCACTATTCCAAATCATTCCTGCTTGAATAATGGGATATTTAATGTTGAATAATTCAGTAATTTTATTTGGCATCTAATTCTTTATAAATTTAAAAGACTTTACGTTGTTTTTAGATTTAGCATTGATAATATAAATGCCTTTTGATAATGAAGAAATATCAACCTGATTATTGGCACTATTAATTGAATACTGCAAAATCTGCTTGCCTAAAACATCAAAAAAGGTAATTGTTAACTTGTTTTCGGTTGAAGGTATTTTAAAGTAAATAAACTCTTTTCCAGGATTAGGATAAATTGATATATCATTCATCTTTCCAAAATCATCAACCGATAATGAACTATTAAGTGCATCCATTAAATTAGGAATACCATAACCCAATTGAAAATCTGGAGTACTAAATTGAGAACCAGATTCTCGAACCAACTGCATAATTTCAGCATTGGTTTTATTTGGTAAGGCTTGCATTAAACATGCAATACCACCAGCTAAAATTGGCGAACTGAATGATGTTCCATTATTAGTACCAATACTGTTACTAGGATTTATTACAGCAGACGACTGACCTTGAGCAACTACATCTGGCTTTTGAGAAGGCTGATTAGCACTACCGACAGAGCTAAATGTGGCATAACTCCCAGCCGAATTTACAGCACCAATAGCTAATGTATATTGAGAATCGGCAGGCGCACCAACACCAGAATTCCCTTCATTACCAACAGAAGTAACCAATAACAAACCTTTTTCAAAAGCAATGTTAGCTCCTTTAGTAATAAAAGCTGTATTACCATCCATTTGAGCTGAAGTATAACTGTAATTCGGGTAATTTGGAGAATAATCTTTATAACCCAAAGATGTGTTTATTAAATCTACACCCAAACTATCAGCTCGTTCCACGGCTTCAACCCAATAGCTTTCCTCCACTGGGTTTTCATCTGCACTATCTTCAGTTATAAATAAATAATATGATGCATCTGGTGCAGTACCTACATAACTATTTAAAATATAACCAGCCATAGTACTTAAAACTTGAGTACCATGTGAACTGGAAGTATTAGCATAAACATCTGGGTTTCTGCTTACAAAATCATACCCCCCTAGTAAATCTCCAGCATCTCTTATACGCTGAAAAGCCCCCATTGTATTCACATTTATAAATCCCGCATCAAGTACTGCAATCGTAACACCGTTGCCTGTATAATCTGCAACATGTAAATCATCAACATTAATCATATCTACTTGATTTTGAGTATTGCCATAAGTAAAATTTACAAATGCTTTTTCAACTTCAAATTTATCCTTGATTTTAAATATTGCTTTTTCTTTAATTATTTTAGTAGTATTTAAACTTTTATCAGCAAAATCAATGCGGTCTACAAACGATGATGTTGATGGGTTTATTCGCAAATCATTTATATTGGTTTCAGTTCCCCTAATGTGTACCGCATTAAACCATTTAGACTTTGCCATAACTGTAATTCCCGTGGCATTTTTTAGTGCTGTAATATATAATTCGTTTACTGGAACGTCTCTAACATCAATTGTTACCCCGTGTTTAACTTTTCTATCAATGGCCTTTTGGGTAAGAAATGCTGAAGGATCGTTAATGGGATACGTATCGGTAGGTTTGTCTGTTAAATATACCCAAGCATCTTCTTGTTGGGCAAATAAAAAAAACTGAAAATTTAAAATGCAAAAAAGGAATAATTTCTTCGCCATAATTGGTGTTTTATTGGCAATTTACGAAATTACTCCAGAACCTATTAATTCATCATTTAAATACCAAGCTACGAACTGCCCTTCGGTGATGGCAGATTGTAATGCTTCAAACTCAACATACAATCCACTGTCTACTTTGTGTAAAGTTGCTTTTTGAAGTGATTGACGGTAACGTATTCTAGCATTAACCTGCATAGTTTCATCTACATTTAAAGCTAAATCTTCACGAATCCAATGCAACTCTTCATTAGTAACAAACAATGCTTTTTTATATAAACCAGGATGCTCTTTACCTTGCCCTGTAAAAATTACATTTTCATTTACATCTGTATCTATAACAAATAAAGGTTCAATAGTTCCACCTACAGCGAGCCCTTTACGTTGTCCTTTTGTAAAATAATGGGCACCTTGATGCTTACCCACTATTTTTCCGTCGTCTATTTTATAATTAATTTTTCTAGATAAATATTTTAGCTTGTCTTCTTCAGATTGAAATTTTGGAATCGATTCGTTAAAAAACTTTTGTTCTTTTGAAACCTCAACAATAACACCTTCTTTTGGTTTAAGCTGTTGTTGCAAAAAATCTGGTAATTTTACTTTACCTATAAAACACAACCCTTGAGAATCTTTCTTATTAGCAGTAACTAAATCTAATTCCGTTGCAATATCTCTAACTTCTGGCTTTGTTAATTCACCAATTGGAAATAACGATTTTGCTAATTGCTCTTGAGATAATTGGCATAAAAAATACGACTGATCCTTATTACCATCAACCCCAGAAAGTAATTGATAAATTTCTTTACCATCTTTTTTAATAGTTCTTTTTCTGCAATAGTGACCCGTCGCAACATAATCTGCACCAAGTTCTAAAGCAATCTTCATAAAAACATCAAATTTAATCTCTCTATTACAAAGTACATCTGGATTTGGCGTTCTACCTTTTTCGTATTCTTTAAACATATAATCTACAATGCGCTCCTTATATTGCTCGCTTAAATCTACCGTTTGAAAAGGTATTCCTAATTTTTCAGCAACTAACATGGCATCGTTACTATCATCTAACCAAGGACATTCGTTAGAGATAGTTACAGAGTCATCATGCCAGTTTTTCATAAACAAACCAATAACCTCATACCCCTGCTGCTTTAACAAATAGGCTGCAACACTAGAGTCTACACCACCTGAAAGTCCTATTATTACTCGTTTCATAATTAAAAATTGGCTACAAAGATAAGCATAAATAAAGAAAATTAGTGTTTTACACACTCTTAGAAAACATCGATAAAACACATTTTGTTTATTTTTTTTAAAAAAATATTGAACAAAATTTGCATTATTGTTTAATCTTTTTATATATTTGTTGAACAAAACAATTAAATCTTAAAAAAATGAAAACATTAACAGCATTAAAAAAAGTATTACTACTCACCATGATAACATTAATATCATTTTCTTGTAGTAATGACGATGACGCATCAATTGAAGTAACAATACCACAAACAATTGCTCAACTAGCTGTTGCAACACCAGATTTAAGTAATCTAGTTGCTGCATTGCAACGAGCAGACTTAGTT
Organism: uncultured Wocania sp.; assembly: GCF_964021735.1. NCBI lineage: Bacteria > Pseudomonadati > Bacteroidota > Flavobacteriia > Flavobacteriales > Flavobacteriaceae > Wocania > uncultured Wocania sp. The sequence continues at coordinate 4,488 of NZ_CAXIBN010000044.1, forward strand.
GAAACTTTAAATGGAAATGGACAATTCACAGTATTCGCTCCAACTAATTCAGCATTCGCAAAATTCTTAGCAGATAACGAGTTTGCAAGTTTAAGTGATGTTCCTGTAGATGTATTAAAGCAAGTCTTACTAAATCATGTTATTTCTGGAGAATTAAAATCAGCAGATTTAACAACTGGCTATGGAAAAACTTTAGCAACAGAAGCATCAACTGAAAATAATTTAAGCATATATATTAATACTGCTTCTGGTGTAAACTTGAATGGTATATCTAATGTAACTAATGCTAATATTGATGCTACAAATGGTATTGTACACATAGTAGATGGTGTAATTGGATTACCAAGTGTAGTTGACTTTGCCTTAGCAGACGATACTTTTTCAATTTTAGTATCTGCATTAACAAGAAGTGATTTAACATTCGATTATGTTACAACATTATCAACTCCAAATGGAACAGCTCCTGCTCCATTTACAGTATTTGCACCAACAAATGATGCTTTCGTAAGTTTACTTTCAGAACTTGAAGTATCGTCTTTAGAAGATATAGATGAGCCAACGTTAAAAGCTACTTTAGATTTACATGCAGTAGCTGGGGCAAATGTACTTTCATCTACATTAACTGATGATATGACTGTAACTACATTAGGAGGAGACATTACTGCAAATGTTACTGGTGGTGCTACATTAACCGATTCTAACGGGAGAATGAGCAACATAATAGTTACAGATGTACAAGCTGCTAACGGTATTATACATGTAATTGACAAAGTAGTATTACCGAAACAACCAGATAATATTGTAAGTAAAGCTTTAAACACACCAGAATTAAGTAGCTTAGTTGCTGCATTACAAGCTGCTGATGGTGACTTAGTAAATATATTAAATGGCACTGGACCATTTACAGTATTAGCACCTACTAATGATGCCTTTGCAACCTTTTTAGCAGATAATAATTTTGCTACTTTAGGTGATGTACCAAGTGATGTTTTAGCTCAAGTATTACTAAATCACGTTATAGATGGAAAGGTAATGTCAACAGATTTAATTACTGCAGGTGCTGGTTATACATCTACTAGTGCCACAGGTGCTGGAGATAATAAAATGAGTATTTTTTATGATACATCTAGCGGCGTGCAATTTAATGGAATATCAACAGTATCAACTGCTGATGTTGAAGTTACCAATGGAGTAATTCATATAGTTGATAGAGTAATAGGACTACCTACAGTTGTAGATCATGCCATAGCTAATCCAAGCTTCGGCAATTTAGTAGCTGCTTTAAGTGCAGCTGATGGTGATTTGGTAAATATATTAAGTGGTGCTGGGCCATTTACAGTACTAGCTCCAGACGATGCTGCATTTACATCATTTCTAGACGGAACACCTTTACCTAACGTTCCTACTGATGTTCTTTCTAACATATTATTAAACCATGTATTAACTGGTGTAACAATGTCTACTGATTTAACTACAGCTGGTGCTGGTTACACTAATACAAATGCTGCTGGACCTGATTCTAATAATTTAAGCTTGTATTATAATGCGGACAATGGTGTAGTTTTTAATGGCGTTTCTACTGTTACTGCCACCGATGTGGTTGCTAGTAATGGTATTATACATGCAGTTGATGCGGTAATAGATATTCCTACTGTAGTAACATTTGCTGTAGCAGATCCTAATTTTTCAACTCTAGTTACTGCCTTAACTACATTAACTCCAGCTACAGATTTTCCTGCAATTTTATCAAGAACAGAAGGTATGAATGGTGATGGTATTAATCCGAATTTTACAGTTTTTGCTCCAACTAATGCTGCTTTTGATGCGTTAGCAAGCATTCCAGAGGAAGCTGCATTAACACAAGTATTATTGCATCATGTTATTGGAGGAGCAAATGTAACTTATGGAGATTTAACTCCAAATGGAGATACTGTTGCTGCAAGTTTACAAGGCGACAACATTACGGTTACATTACCAGCAACTGGTGATAACATTGCTGATATTACCGATGGCGCTGGAAATTCTGATATTGGCATTGTAGCGGTAGATGTTCAGGCTGGTAATGGAGTAATACATGTAGTAAATAAAGTTTTACTACCAAGTAATTAAAAAATAAAAAACAGCGATATAAAATGGTGAAGCTCTGCAACTTTAAAAGACACATACAATTTAACATTACCGCTGTTAATGTGAAATTAACAAATTGTATAACCAAAAGCTATTTTAGAGTTGCATTTCACCATAAACAAAATTAAAGTATTTGATTTAGTTAAGTTAGTTTGGTTATTAGATTGTAGACAGGGAAAATACTTGTCTATGAAAAAGAGGAGGCTGCCCATTAGGGCAGTCTCTATTTTTATTCCTTTTTAATGTACTTAGGTTTATAAGTAAAATCTTTTTTATCAATCAATTTACCATTTTCATAGTATTTCCAGATACCATGCTTCTTTCCTTTTTTATATTGCCCTTCTGTAATTAATTCACCTTTAGGATTATAATATTTTGAAGCTCCGTGTAATTCTCCGTTCAAATAAAAGAATTCTTTTAGAATAACATTCTTTTCAGAATACCAAACCGAAATACCATCTAATTTTCCGTTTTTATAGGTTTGCTTTTCAGCAATCTGTCCGTTTTCATAATACACAAAGCGTTCTCCATCTAAGACGCCTTTAGAATTGTAATGTTCTAATGTGAGTAAATTATCATTTCTATTTTGATAGTATTTCCATTCGCCTATATAGGTTTTTCCATTCATTTGTCCTTCGCTAATAAGCTTGCCTTTTGAAGATAAAAAATTCACATAAGCTTTATTGTCAGTTTTATTAAACTGTTTTGTCGCAGTTAAAACTGCTTTCTTTTTTATGTTTTTATAAAACTTAAACAACCCTATTTCTTTACCGTGAAAAAATTCGCCTTCGTATCTTAAAACATTAGTGTCTTCAAATGTTTTTTTCCAAATACCATGGCGTTTTCCGTTGGCATCAAATTGGTTTATACTTTGTGCATAAATTAGTGGGCTAATAAAAAACAATAAGTAAATAAATGTATGTTTCATTTTTAATGATTTATATAATACTAACGAAAAATATTATCAAAAATGTATATTACAAAAAAGCTGCCAAACATTTAATTTGACAGCTTTTAAAGTTTTGGATATGAATCTGAAATACTGAAATAAATTCAGCACAGGCGAGTTCAGATTAGCGAACACCAATTATTTATATTACTTACGCTTTTGTTGCGCTTGTTTTTGTTTTTCAGCCTGTTCCATCATTTCAGCCATTTTTTTCTGAAAACGCCCTTGTTTTTTAGGCTTCTTTTTATTTTCTTGAATTTGTGCATGAATTTTATCTTCGTCAAGAATATAATTCTTAATCACTAATATAATTCCGATACTAATTAAATTGGAAATAAAATAATACAAACTTAATCCAGATGCATAATTATTAAAGAAAAATAACATCATTATTGGTGAGAAATACATCATGTACTTCATCATTTTACCCATATCTGGCATACCTTCTTGCGTTGGTTGCGATGCCATTTGCTGACCAGTTGTTAAACGCATGTAAAAGAAAATAGCAATCGATGCTAATATTGGAAATAGACTTACATGGTCTCCATAAAATGGAATATGAAATGGTAATTCTGCAATGGTATCATAAGATGATAAATCTTTTACCCAAAGGAAACTTTTTTGACGTAAATCGAAAGCCGATGGAAAAAATTGAAACAACGCATAAAACACAGGCAACTGTATTAAAGCTGGCATACAACCTGCCATTGGGCTTGCTCCTGCTTTAGTTTGCAGTGCCAAAGTTTCTTGCTGTGCTTTTACTTTATTGTTTTTATGTTTTTCGCGAATCTCATCTAATTCTGGCTTTAAAATTTTAAGTTTTGCCTGCGATAAAAATTGCTTATACTGTACAAACGACATTAATAGTTTTATTAAAATTGTCATCACAATAATAGCAATCCCGTAAGGTAAAAAGCCTCCTAAAAACCCAAATAAAGGGATAAAGAGATAGCGATTAATCCACCCAAAAATACCCCAACCTAAAGGTACTATTTCATCTAAGTTTCTATCATAGCTATTTAATATTTTATAATCACTTGGACCATAATACCAATCCATGGTTTTATTAATTTCGCCACCAGCCAATTCTAAAGGTAATGTGGTAGAAAAAGCTTTAGTATATACAGTATCAATCTCTTCGTCTTGAACTAAATTTTGAGATAAAAATCTCCCTGTTTTAAAAGGCGCATCGGCTAATAATATGGATGTAAAGAAATGCTGTTTAAATGCTACATAACTTACATCTTCTGCGGTATCTTCGGTACTTTCTTGTTGTCCTAGATAATCATCTTTACCATCTTCGTACTCAAAAACAACCTCGGTATATCTATTCTCGTAAGAAATACTTTTTGCATGACGGTAGGTTTTTAAATTCCAATCTAAATTTACAGCTTGAGAACTATTAATAACATCGCTTAAACCTTGAGAACGGATGGTAAAATCCATCATGTAATCGCCTTCTTTAATCTCATAACGATATTCTAAAAATTTAGAATCTGATACTTTAAGCTTCATTGAAACTACTGTAATCTCTCCATTTTTTTCTACAGATGGCTCGAAATACAAATCTTTAGTATTTAGTGTTCTACTATCTAGCGTACCGAAATTGATATTGAAAGCGGCATTATTATCTTTTATTAAGTAGATGGGAATGGAATCGAAATTGACAAACTTTTTTAGTTTAACTTCTGAGAGGTAACCTCCTTTGTTGTTAAATTTTAAAGCTAATACATCGCTTTCTACAAGCGTTTCTTTATCTGATGCATTGACTGCTGAATAAGCAAAAGCACCTAATTTATTTTGTAGGTTGATTAATTTTAAAGAATCTGAAACTGATGTTGTACTATAATCTTGAGCAGTAGTTATTTTAGTTTCTTCGGGTGTTTTTGCCTTTTTCTCTGCTTCAATTTGTTCTTGCTTTGCTTTTTCTTGAGCTTCTAATTCTTCGGGTGTTGGTTGGTTTTGCCAAAGCCAAAACATCATTATTCCAAAAATAAGTACAAAACCTATTATCGAATTAATGTCTAATTTCTTTTCTTCCATACATTTTTGTTTTAGATCTTACAGTTTTTTTACAGCTTGCAAGACCTTTTTCATGTTCTAGTCGTTACTCAAAAAGTTATCCAACTTTAATTTTGTGCCATACTGACACCTTTTTTTCTTTTATGATTGTGTAATGCAGCTTTAACAAATGCTACAAACAATGGGTGTGGATTTGCCACTGTGCTTTTATACTCTGGATGATATTGTACGCCTATAAACCAAGGATGTTCTGGTATTTCAATAATTTCTACCAATCCTGTATCTGGGTTTAAACCTGTTGCTAACATTCCTGCAGTTTCTAATTGCTCTTTATATTTACTGTTAAATTCGTAACGATGCCTGTGACGTTCGCTAATAGTTTCAGATTTGTAAATATCTCGAACTTTGCTGCCCAATTTCAACTCACAATCCCAAGCTCCTAAACGCATGGTTCCTCCTTTATCTGTAATGGATTTTTGTTCTTCCATTAAATCTATTACAGGATTTTTTGTAGTAGCACTCATTTCTGTAGAATCGGCATCCACTATGTTTAAAACATTTCGCGCAAATTCAATTACTGCCATTTGCATCCCTAAACAAATACCAAAAAATGGCACGTTATTTTCACGCACATATTTAACAGCATCAATTTTACCTTCAATACCACGCTCTCCAAAACCTGGAGCTACTAAAACGCCATCTAAATGCGACAGTTTTAATTTGGCGTTATCGCTATTTATATATTCTGAATGAACAGACTCTACATTCACTTTTACTTCATTTTCCGCACCTGCATGAATAAAAGCTTCTAAAATAGATTTATACGAATCTTGTAGCTCGACATATTTACCTATTAAACCGATAGTTATTTCGGACTTTGGATTTTTATGGCGTGTTAAAAACTGATTCCATCTAGTTATATCTGGTATCGTGCTTTTTAATGCAAGTTTTTTAAGCACGACTTTATCTAAACCTTGTTCTAACATTAAGTTAGGTACATCGTAAATAGTAGATGCATCAATAGATTGAATAACAGCTTCTTCTCTAACATTACAAAATAATGCTAATTTTTTTCGTAAATCTTCAGGTAATTCATGCTCTGTTCTGCAAACTAAAATATCAGCCTGCACTCCACTTTCCATTAATGTTTTTACACTATGTTGGGTTGGTTTTGTTTTTAATTCGCCAGCAGCAGAAAGGTATGGAACTAAAGTTAAGTGTATAACTAAACCATTATTATCGCCTAAATCCCAACGTAATTGCCGTACAGCTTCAATATATGGTAAGGATTCAATATCTCCAACGGTTCCTCCAATTTCGGTAATAACAATATCATAATCGCCAGAGTTCCCTAAAAGCTGAACGCGATGTTTTATCTCGTCTGTAATATGGGGTACAACTTGCACCGTTTTACCTAAAAACTCACCTCTACGCTCTTTTTGAATTACACTTTGGTATATACGTCCTGTTGTTACATTGTTTGCTTGACTAGTTGGCACGTTTAAAAAACGCTCGTAATGTCCTAAATCTAAATCAGTTTCCGCACCATCTTCGGTTACGTAGCATTCTCCGTGCTCATAAGGATTTAATGTTCCTGGATCTACATTAATGTAAGGGTCTAATTTTTGAATAGTTACTCTATATCCTTGTGCTTGTAATAGTTTAGCTAAAGATGCAGCAATTATGCCTTTTCCTAGAGAAGATGTAACACCACCGGTTACGAATATGTATTTTGTTGTAGTTGTCATGTTGCGTTTGTAAACGCAGGCAAATTTACAAAATTAAAATAGTTATTTCAGAATTAGTTTTTGGTTATTTAGTTATTCTTATTAACAAAAAGGCATTTAAAAAATCGTCAATCTTACAACCTATCAGTCACTACGAAATATACAGGTCTATAATAATATATTGAAGTTTAAAACATTTAGCTTTAATTTTATTTAAAACTTTCCTGACACATTTCTAATTTTTAATCGTCTTACTTTAAAATAAAGTAAAAAAAATGCAATAGATTAAAAAAGTTGCGTCTTTATAATTGAAGAGCCTTTAAAAAGAGTCTTTAAATGAATCATCAATCAGAAAACAACAAAAAGCTTAATGCATTTTTTAATGAGGAATATACATCTCTTAAAACTTATGTAAGCTCAAACATTAAAGCTAGTATAAATAGAGATGCAGAGGATATTATTCAAGATGTGGCTTTAAAATTGTTTACTGGTGCTGATAGATATTCTCCTATAAACAATGTAGCAGGTTTTGTTTACAGAGCGTTAAAAAACAAGGTTATTGACGTTATGAGAACATCAAAGAAAAATAGAGTTAATTATGACTCTCAAAATGAAAAAAAGCTAATAGAATTTGCATCAATTATTTATGAATCTGCAGACAACTCATATCCTGAGCAAATGAAAGAAGCACTAAAATCAGCTATTTTAAACTTAAAACCAGACTATAAAAATATTATCATCGCTATTGATTTTGAAGGTTATACATATAAAGAGATTGAAAAAGAAACAGGTATCCCAATAGGCACTTTAATGTCTAGACGTCACAGAGCTATTTCACTTTTGTACAAAAAATTGAAACATAAAAAAGAAATTATTAATTAATTAAAAAAAACAAACATGTCAAATTACTTTAAACATAAATTTCGCGGTAAATCTCTAGGAGAAATTATAGGAATGATAATTTTTGGAGGTATTTTTATTATTGGGTTAGCCATACTATTTGGTTTTATAATAATGTGGTTATGGAATTGGTTAATGCCTATGATATTTGGGCTTACAACTCTAACATTTTGGCAAGCCGCTGGTGTTTTTATACTCTTTAAAATATTGCTTGGTGGTTGCAATTTTGGTGGCGATGGTAATTCATCTAAAAAATCAAGCTCTAATTGTAAAGAAGGTGGTAAGAGAGAATTTTCTAAATGGAAACATTATGACAGTTTCTGGAAAGAGGAAGGTAATAAAGCTTATGAAGAATATTTAGAACGCATAAACAAAGAAGATATTAAAAATGATTAATTTCTTTTACCATAATAACACGTTGCATACAAAGCTTTTAATATTAAAAACAGATATTAAGACTAGAGAAAAAGTTAGAATTATAGAATCTTTTTTAAACAATCATTCTAGAATTATAAAATGGTCAATAGATATTGAAGATATAGACAAGGTTTTAAAAATTGAGGTTAATTATAATTTGGAAGAGGAAGATTTAATTAATCAAATTAAAAAAATAGGATTCTATTGCGATACTTTAGCTGATTAAATATGCAACTATCAATACGTAGGATACTTTTGCTTAATATTCCTAATTAAATCTTCAAGCCCATTTAATTTAAGTTCGTAAACCTGTTTAAGCATATCACCTAATTTACCTTTAGGGAAGCCTTTATTATTATACCAGACAATATAGTATTCTGGCAAATCGATTAAGTAACGGTCTTTATATTTACCAAAAGGCATTTTGGTATGTGCCAGTTTTATTAGAAAATCTTTATCCGGAGTCATAAATTAATTTTGTTATAAAAATTATAGTCACTGCGAGTTTTATTTTTCCATAAAACGTGGCAGCCTGATAATGATTTAACAGATTACCACAATCGTACCTCCTTCGCAATGACGGAAATATTAATCTACCGATTTATATTTTGAAAATTTTTCAAGTTCTTCCGCAATATAGGTTTTCCATTTTGCTTGGTTTTCAAAATGTCTAGAATAATTAGTTTCGGCATCATATTTATCTTGCATTACAGACAACTCTTCGTTAATTGATTTATTAAGTTGTCGTAATTCACTCTTAATAGTATTTGATATTTTAAGCTGGCTAATTCGTTGCCTAAATTTACGCACATGTAGTTCGGTAATATCAAAATGCAATTGTTCATGCCCTAAAACATGATTATCAGCAACATTGGGTTTATACCACGATTGTTCTGGATAAAAATGACAAAACACCTCAGTTGTAAAGCTTATAACTTTAGAATCTGTTTCTCTTACCGAAAACCCAAATGAAATCCCAGAAGCCGTAATAGCAACGGCACTTACTTTATGGTTTGGTTCTCCTTTAAAATCTGCCCAAGATAGTTTGTAAGATTCGTTCCAGGACATTGCAGGTTCGTCTTGAACACAAACAAAAAAACATAAAACAAATAATAATTTTATCACAGAAAAAAATGAAGATTAAAAATAACAATTAGAGTATTTGGCTACTTACAATTCTTATATGAGATTGCCGCAGTCGTGCCTCCTTCGCAATGACGTAACATTAAAACGTTTCGCCTTAAAGCTTATTGTTTTACCTCAACAATTGTTAAATCTTGATATTTTACTAAATACGCTGTATCGTTATAATAACCACCAAAAAGTTTCTTTTTGTATGCAAACTTGTTTTCTACATATTCAGTTAGTGGTGCATTATTAACAGACATGTATAAATCTTCTGAAGTTACAATGCGCAACACCACATCCATAGTTAAATCAAAACCTTTAACAGCCGCACTATTTGGCGTAGTATTATAAAGTTTTTCATAACGTTTTACAAAAGGATTATTATCGGTTTCGTTATACGATTTAGACGTAGTTGCATAAAGAAATTGTAATTTTGATAGATGCTCGTTCGACACGCCATCGCCAGTAAAAGCGTTATTCATGTTGGTTGTAACCAAAGTAATATCTAAAGCTTCTGTTTTTGTGCTTTCGTCTTCTTCTTTAATTGAGGACGCTAGGATACTTGTAACGCTTGATACAAACCCTGAATCTTTAGTTTCAAAAAACACGATATTTTTACCAGGTTTTAAAGCATCTTCAATCTCTTGTTTTGTAACATAAAATTTATCTTCACCTGTTTTTTTATCTTTTTTTGAGTGTATTTGCTTGGCGTGATTAAATTCTCGTTTCAAATCATTCGAAACATTAGTATGTTTTGAATCTGAAATAACAATAATATTATTCACTAAAGTATCTGCTTTCACATAATTTACTAAAGTGCTTTTCAATTTATCATTTGGTGGTCTGGATTGAAATATATTATCATATAAATCTAATAATTTTAAATCTGTAATATTGAGAGAAACTACTGGCACATTATAACGTCTTAATTCTGATGCCACTTTCTCAAAAGTATATTCAGTTAATGGTCCTATTACAGCATTAACCGTTTCAAAATCATTTTCATCTATTATTTTTGATACTTCACCAACTTCATTCTTAGTATCATATACATCTACTTTAAGTGATACACCTAAGGTTTTCAAAGAATCAACAGCCAATAAAACTCCTGAATAAAAATCTAGTGAGACATCTAAATAAGGATCTTTAACAATACTCTTTTTAGCATCATCAACAGTGCCAAAATCAACTCTATTTAATCTAAAAGGCAGCATGATAGCAATGCGTTTTGTATTAAAATCTACAATACTATCGGCTAAATTAATGCTGTTTGATTCTTCAATCGAAATAGCTTCATTAAATGGTATTTTCAAAATCATACCTACTTTTAAACCACTTTCTGCTAACCCTGGATTTAAAGCTTCTAATTCTGCTTGTTCTAATCCTAATTTAAGTTTTAATCGATAAAAACCTTCTTTTGGTAATACTTTATAATAGCTATATTTTTCATCAACTTCTCGTTCTTTATCATCTTCTATATTTGGCACTATTATTTCCTGACCATCTTTTAAAACATCCCCCATTTCTGGATTAAGCTCTTCTAACTCTTTAACCGAAATTCCAAATTTATAAGCAATACGCCATTTACCTTCTTTGGGTTGCACAAGGTAAGTTTTTGTAGGGTTTGCTTCAATCTCTTCAGTTATTTTAAATATAGGAATTTGTAGTTTATCACCTTTTCTAAGCGGATCGGCGTATAAAAATTTATTGTATTTTTTTATATCATCTTCAGATACATTGTACCTTTTTGCTAAACTATATAAGGTTTCTTTTCTTCTCGTTTTATGTTTTTCAAACCCTTGTAACTCTTTAACTATTTTAATTTTAGGTTTTTTAGCTTTTGAAATTGGAATAATAAGAACCGTATTGGGTTTTAGTTCGTTTTTCGCATCTGGATTTAATGCATAAATTTCTGATGGTGTTACAAAATATCTTTTTGCAATAGCTTCAATAGTTTCTCCTTTTTTAACTTGATGCGTGCTGAAGTTTTGAGCATTAATTGTATTAAAACTAAAGAGTAATAATAGACATAAAACAGAAAGAATTTTATTCATGTAATGTATTTTTAATTACGATACTAATACTTTTATTTATACACATAGCATGCCAAAAGAGTAAAAAATATGCTACAATTTGACAAAGCTTTTTCAACTCATTAATTTATATACGAACATTTTGCAAAAAACAGACAGCCTGCTTTGTGTAAATATATAATTTTATGACACTTAATTAATTAACAAGTCACCAAATATTATTCCCACTCAATGGTTGCTGGTGGTTTCGAGCTAATATCGTACACTACTCTATTAACGCCTTTTACTTTATTTATTATATCATTTGATGTTTTTTGAAGAAACTCGTAAGGTAAGTTTACCCAATCAGCTGTCATACCATCGGTACTTTCTACCGCTCTGAGTGCTACACATTTTTCGTATGTACGCTCGTCGCCCATAACACCAACACTGTTTACAGGGAGTAACATGGCACCAGCTTGCCAAACTTTATCGTATAAACCCCAAGATTTTAATCCGTTTATAAAAATAGCATCAACCTCTTGTAGCATCCGTACTTTTTCGGCTGTAATATCGCCTAAAATCCGAATACCTAAACCTGGTCCTGGAAAAGGATGACGTCCTAAAAGCTCTGGATCAATACCTAAAGTAGCACCAACGCGTCTTACTTCATCTTTAAAAATAGCGCGAAGTGGTTCTACAATTTTAAGTTTCATAAAATCTGGCAAACCACCAACATTATGATGACTTTTAATAGTTGCTGAAGGTCCACCAGTAGCAGATACACTTTCAATAACATCTGGATAAATAGTGCCTTGTGCCAACCATTTTACATCTTCTAATTTATGCGCTTCATCATCAAAAACCTCAATAAAAGCATTTCCAATAGCTTTACGTTTTTTCTCTGGATCTTCAATACCCGCTAAAGCATCAAGAAATCGCTTTGAAGCATCAACACCTTTTACGTTAAGCCCCATGCCTTCGTATTGCTTTAACACATTTTCGAATTCATTTTTTCGAAGTAAACCATTATTTACAAAAATGCAATACAGATTTTTACCAATAGCTTTGTTTAATAAAACTGCAGCTACGGTAGAATCTACACCTCCAGAAAGTCCTAGAACCACTTTATCATTCCCTACTTTTTCTTGAATAGCTTCAACAGTTTCTTCAACAAAAGAATCTGGTGTCCAATCTTGTTTGAGTCCAGAAATACCAACTAAAAAATTCTCTAAAAGTTGTTTTCCATCGGTTGAATGATAAACCTCTGGATGAAATTGAATAGCATAAGTTTGTTCGCCTTCAATTTTATAGGCTGCATTTTCAACATCGTTCGTACTCGCCAATAAAACAGCATTTGTTGGTAATTGCTTAATGGTATCACTATGGCTCATCCAAACTTGACTACCTTCTGAAATCTTTTCAAAAAACGATTCATCTTTTTTAATAAAAGACAAATTGGCGCGCCCATATTCGCGGGTGTTCGATGGTGCTACTTCACCCCCTGAAAAGTGTGCTAAATATTGTGCTCCGTAACAAACAGCTAGTAATGGTTTTTTTGCTTTTATCGCAGATAAATCTGGATGTAAAGCAGATTCGCCCCGAACCGAAAACGGGCTACCAGAAAGAATTACGGCTTTGTATTCTTCTAAGTTTTTTGGAATTTTGTTAAATGGATGTATTTCGGAATAGATGTTAAGCTCTCTAACTCTACGCGCAATAAGCTGTGTATATTGCGATCCGAAGTCTAAAATTAATACCTTGTCGTGTTGCATGCGCAAAAGTAATAATATGATTTTTGATTAACGAATTACGATTAACGATTTTTTGAACTTTTTACTCAAATTGAAGATTAACACTTAATTTTTTAGTCGTTTACAAAAATATTTTATAGGACAAGGGACCAATTACTGCATAATTTTTCTTATTGATAATGTAATATTCTAAAATACCTGAGTTTTTGTTTTCATCTATCAACGGGTCTCTTTTAGCAATAATGAACTTTGAGCTAGACTGAACGTCTATTACATCTCCTCGAATAATGATATTTTCGAACACACTCTCATTTTTCGACATATAGATTATTGCTTCTTGGTTAGGGTATCCAACATCTATAGATTCATATTTTGGCAGAAAAAAATAACCACCACCCAGCTTTCTATTATTGCATGATAAAATAATAAAAGATATAATCAAAATATAAACCAAAAGACGTTTCATTATTATTTACATAAAAAAAATAATAAAAAATTTCTTGAAACCGACTATCCTCGAGGCACAGCCATCGGAGAATATTTAGATTAAGTCATTGTTTCTAAAATTGCTTTAATATCATCTTCTGTTGTATCGGGGTTGATAAAACAAAACCGCGAAACGGTTTCAAAAGTAGTACCATTTTTCCATTTTGTTGGGGTTACTAAAGCAAATCCTTTTTTATGGTTTTCGTAGGTCCAATGGATATAATCTTCTGGTTTCCATCCTATTCTTCTGTACAAAACACAAGACAAACTTGGTTCTCTTACCAATTCTACATGAGGGTTTTCTTCAATCATTCTGCCTGCAATTTGTGCTAATTCAATACCACGTTCTATAGCTTCTTTATATCTATCAGTCCCATGAGTTGCTAATGAAAACCACAGAGGCAAACCTCTAACACGACGTGTTAATTGTATTTGGTAATCGGTTGGGTTGAAACCGTGCGCACCTTCATCTTTAAAAATATCTAAATACGAGCCTTCTTGTGAATGTGCATTTTTAGCTAATTCTGGGTTCTTATAAACAACTGCTCCGCAATCGTAAGGAGAAAACATCCATTTATGAGGGTCAATTGTTATACTATCTGCTTTTTCAATACCATTAAACAAATGTCTTACAGAATCGGCTGCTAAAGCACCGCCACCATAAGCAGCATCAACATGAAACCATAAATTTTCTTTTTCACAAATAGAAGCAATACCTTCTAAATCATCAATAATTCCTGCATTGGTTGTTCCACCAGTACCAACAACCGCAAATAAACGCATGCGCTGATGCTCAGTTAAACCATCAATCGTTTTTTGTAATTCTGAGCCATACATTATATCTTCTGTATCGACCAATAAAATGTCAACATCGGCTACTTTTGCCATAGCTTTTATTGAAGAATGCGCACCTATGGATGTTATTATTAATCCTTTTTCTCCTTTAAACGCATCATTCTCTCTCCAGTGTTCACGTGCTGTAACAATTGCCGATAAGTTTGCAGCAGTCCCACCACTTGTAAAAACACCAAATGCACCTTTAGGCAACCCTGTTAAAGACACAATCCATTTCATGGCTTCATTCTCACAAAAAATACCACCAGCACCTTCCATCCAATACGCCCCGTGTATACTAGATGCCGATGTTACCAAATCGAACATAATAGCTGCTCGTGTTGGAGCCGCTGGCACGAAAGCTAAATTTCTTGGATGATCTACTGGCACATTGCTTTTCATTAAATGTTTTCTCCATTTTTTAAAAGCAACCTCGCCTCCAATGCCTTCTCTGGTAATGGTTTCTCCTACCAATACCTTCAATTCTTCAGCTTTTTTTGGCTTCCCTATTTTAGGATTTGTAGATGAAATTCTATCTATGGTATATTTCATAACATCCATAGTCATTTCAACTAACTCTATATCTATTTTATGCATTTAATATTACATGTTTAGTATTAAAAAATCGCCCTTTAGAGGCTGTAAACTTTTAATCAAATTAGGAATTAACTCTTCTCCATATTCTAAATAAAATTCTGAGAAATTTGTATTACGTTCTTGTAAACTACCTCCTGGAAATAAAGCTCTTTGAATATCAGTCATTCTAGAAACTTGGTCTGCTAATTTCTTTTTTTGGGCTTTTAACAAACGTTTTTCAAGATTATCTAATCCTTTTAATTGTTTAATTTCTTGGGCTTTTATTGCTCCTAAAAATGATTTATCCGTTTGTTCGGCTAATTTATATAAATCTTTAAATTGCTTTTTAAGATGTTCTTTTTGTGGAGAAAAGTCAATTTCAATATTAGAAATTTGTCTTACTTTTTTATTTATAAAAGCATCAGGTTTTAAAAAAATATCTGCTTTTGAAATATTTAATTTTTCAAGTTTCTTATGCTGATTTTCGGTTTGAATTAAAACCGAATTACGCAACAATAATATAGGAAATGTCACTTTAACTTTATTAAAAAAGCCTTTTAACTGAAACCAATAAGCTAACTCACCACCCCCGCCAATATAACAGAGGTTGGGTAAAATAACTTCTTGATATAACGGACGCATAATAACATTAGGCGAGAATCTTTCAGCATGATATTTTACTTCATTTAAAATTTCATTTTTAGTAAATGTGATATCTGTATTATTTACTTTGTAAACATCGTCTTCAAAAACAATACGTTCACGTAAATTTTCTTTTAAATAAAACAAATTAATTTCTCTGGGATTAACCTGAATATTATA
>NZ_CAXIBN010000045.1:0-20064 GCF_964021735.1 uncultured Wocania sp.
AATTAAAAAACCCAAAGTTTTCACCTTGGGTTTTAACGCACTAATACTACTAAGATGTTAGGTTTATCGTAATCGATCTACAGATTTTACGAGATCTTCATCCTTTTTGATGGCCTTATTGGCTAATGCCAAAAACACGATAGAAACAATAGGGAGAAACATCCCAATACCTTTCTCAGAAACCGCCGTTTCTCCAGATATGTTTAGAGATTGATATACAAAAAATCCTAGTAAAAAAAAGTTTAATATAATGTTCAGGCGTCCCAACATAAATTGAGACTTCCTATTTTTGTATCTAAATATTGATATAATTGATAAAAATGCTGATGCTAAAAATGTTGCTAGCAAGTATATATTATCGTAAGCAAATAACTTTATGTCATCAGATGCTACCCATAATTCGAACACATAAATTAACCCAGCAGATACTCCTGCTGCGATTAAAAGATATATAGTTTGTATACGTTGTAACATAAGCTCTTTAAAAACTAGACCACAAAAATAATAGTTTCTTTTATAAAATTAGTGCTAAAAATTAAAATAAAGTTGTATAATTGCAGTAATGATTCCCAACAATCACTATTGCAGGTTGTTAATTCTTCAAATTAAAGAAATCATTTTCAGAATTATATCAAAAATTATACTCAACATACTTATTCAATTAAACATCAATGTTTGAAATTTCACAATTAAAAGATAAAAAACTCACTGATTTACAGGAGATTGCAAAAAAATTAAACGTCCCAAAATACCGTTCGTTAAAAAAATTAGATTTAGTTTATCAAATACTAGATCAACAAGCTGCCGATCCAAAAGCTGTAACTGCGGTAATAGAGCCTAAACAGGTATCTGAGGTATCAACAGAGAAAAAGTCAGAAGTTAGAAAACCTAGACAGCGCGTACAAAAACCTGTTAAAAATACACCTGCTAAACAGGAAGAAAAACCTAAAAAAGAAAACAAAACTTCTGAAGTAAAGCCAGTTGAGGAAACTCAAGAAAAGAAAGAGGAAAGAAAACCAATCCACAAGCCTAATCCTAGACCTTCAAATGATAACCAAAAGGATAATCAGCAAAAGCCTCATCAAAAAAGAGATAATAATCAACCTCATAAAAATCAGCACAAAAACCAGAAAAATGGTAATATAGATAAAGGAAATAAAGATAGTAGAAACCGTTATCGTGAACCAGATTTTGAATTTGATGCTATTATTGAAAGTGAAGGTGTTTTAGATATTATGCAAGATGGCTATGGCTTTTTACGTTCATCTGACTATAATTATTTATCGTCTCCAGACGATATTTATGTATCGCAATCGCAAATACGCTTATTTGGTTTAAAAACAGGAGATACCGTTTTAGGGCATGTACGACCACCAAAAGAAGGCGAAAAATATTTCCCTTTAATTAAGGTTAGCAAAATTAATGGCCAAAACCCTAATGTGGTTAGAGATCGTGTATCTTTCGAGCATTTAACACCTTTATTTCCACAGGAAAAATTCAATTTAGCCGAAAAACAAAGTACCATTTCAACACGAATTATGGATTTGTTTGCACCTATTGGCAAAGGGCAACGTGGAATGATTGTGTCGCAACCAAAAACGGGTAAAACTATGTTGCTTAAGGATGTTGCCAATGCTATTGCAGCGAATCATCCTGAAGTCTATCAAATGATTTTACTGATTGATGAGCGCCCTGAAGAAGTTACCGATATGCAACGTAATGTTCGTGGTGAAGTTATTGCTTCCACCTTTGATAAAGAAGCACACGAGCATGTAAAAATTGCTAACATTGTTTTAGAAAAGGCAAAACGATTGGTAGAATGCGGACACGATGTGGTTATTCTTTTAGATTCTATCACACGTTTAGCAAGAGCTTACAATACTGTGCAACCAGCTTCAGGAAAAATTCTTTCTGGTGGTGTAGATGCAAATGCTTTACATAAACCAAAACGCTTTTTTGGAGCTGCCCGTAATATTGAAAACGGTGGGTCGCTAACTATTATCGCAACGGCACTTACAGAAACAGGTTCTAAAATGGATGAAGTTATATTCGAAGAATTTAAAGGAACTGGCAATATGGAGTTACAATTGGATAGAAAAATTTCTAACCGTAGAATTTTCCCTGCTATCGACCTTACTTCATCTAGCACGCGTAGAGATGATATTTTATTAGATGAAAACACCATTCAACGTATGTGGGTAATGCGCAAATACCTTGCAGACATGAATCCTGTTGAAGCTATGGAATTTATTAATGAGCGTTTTAAACAAACAAGAAATAACGAAGAGTTTTTAATTTCTATGAATGGATAATTAAGACTTAATTTTATAAAAAAATCGCCTAAAACTAGTTTTAGGCGATTTTTTTTATTTCAATAAATGAGATTGTATCTAATCTTGAAATTCTTTAACCAATAATTGAAAATAAATTTGAATTTTATCATTTACAGAAATTAACCCTAAAAGCTTTTTTGGGGCAACTAAATTATAATCAGTTAAACTAATAGCTAAACCTCCTGTTATAAGGATTTCATTGTTTTTTTTAATTTTCACAGGTATTTTATACGTCTCTTTAATTCCTGCAATTTCAATATCTATAGATGCCTTAACATCAGATTCATCATCGAAAAGACTAATTTCATTTAAATACAGTAAAATTTGAGGGTACTTGTTTGTTTTTAATATTTTTTTAAAATCATTATTTATTGCTTTACCGCCACAATCAAAACAATCGCTATCTAAAATTAAAGCTGTTTTATCAAATATCATTTTATCATCTTCAATATGATAAATTACCTTAATAGGGTTTTTGAATTTATTAATATTAAACTCACAAGTAAACGTGTTAATATTAGTTGTGCCTCTTACTAACAATGAACTCTCGGGCGTTATAACAACAGATGTGCTTTTTAAAGTTGCATCTCCATTTGTAAATGCCAACATTATAATAATAGAAATGAAAAACAAAATCCTCTTCATAACTTCCAAGTTTAACTAAAATCTTTTACCCTTTTACAATAAACAAAAGAATAAGCCTCAAAGTATATGCTAATATAAAATTATTTCAATAATTGTACATTTTATACCTAGAGGCTTATCTATTTAATTATTCTATTTGTTAAAAACTAATTACCGCTTCTGCCATTAAACCGTTAAACTTTCCTTCATCAAAAATACTAGAAGCATTATACCCATCATGCTTTTGAGTTACATATTCTAATTTTAATAAAATATTATTTGTCATAAACCAACCTGCGCCTAATTGAAATCTTGATATTTCAATATCATCTCCATTAGCTTCTTCAGAGTCTACCTTGTTATAACGTGTTCCTAGGAAAAAGTTTTCGGTATTACCAAATCTATAAATAAGCTCGCCAGCAAACTGTTTAGCAGTTCTTTCTTCAGTCTCAGCATTTGCTTTACCTTTTGCAGATTCTATAGTTCCGAAAAACTCTAAACCTTTATACTTTAAAAAAGGGTTAAACATTATTGCTGTAATTTTATTTCTTAAATTTGGATTATAACGTCCTGATCTAAAATTACCTTTAGTTGTAGCATCTTCATCCTCTAATACTAAATAATACCTAGAACCAGCTCTATCTGCACTGTATAAATAAGATGTTCTTACTGCTCCTGTATTATAAAGCGACCCAGTTAATCTAAATCTAAAATCATCATTAAATTGTTTATCATATCCTAATTTTGCTAAGAATGAAGCTCCACCAGTATCTGGATTATCTACTGCTTGGTTTAATTTACCATTAGTAAATCCAACCATACCTAAAAATCCACTATCGCATTGGTAGTATAACTCAGCACCAACTTCTGTTGTAAACGCATCCATAATTAGGTTACCCACGAAAGGGTTGTAAATAGCTTGTGAGTTATCACTTCTTCTAAAATGTGCGTCACCATAATTGTTTTCCATATGTCCAATTTTAATAGTGGCGTGTTTCATAAAATTACTTAAAAACCCTTCACTAATAAAATCAAGTTTATCTATTTGAAAATAACCACCTTTTACATAAGGCTCTGGGTGATGACGTGATGATAAATATGTGCGTAAATGCATTCTAACACCATCAGCTAACACTACATCTAAATCTAAATTTGCGGTAGCTAAGTTAAAGTTACCTCCTATTTCTTTTAAAGTAACTATACCTGAATTTTCATGGCTTATGTCTTGATATTGAAGCGTAGAAGACCCACCTATTCGTACTTTAACATCTGTAAAGGTTGATGTTGTATCTTTAGGTGCCTCAAAAACATTTACCCCTCTTTTATCTGGTTGCCTATAATTATCTAGGTTTCGGTTTTGAGCGTAAAAACTAATTCCTGTTAATAGTGCTATAAATAGCAAGCTGCTTTTTAATAATTTTTTCATGATTTCTAATTTTTTAATATAGTTGTTAAGTTATTTGTAAATTGTTTTAAATTTTATTGTTATTTCATCTCCAGTGGTTATTGTACCAAGCAAAGCTTTAGGAGGATCTATACTAAAATCGGTCATTTTAATAGTTTTCTCTCCAGATAATGTAATTTTACCTTCAATGATTTCAATATTAAATTCTATAGGAATACGCTTTTTTACATGAGTAATTGTTAAGTTTCCAGTAGCTTTTAATAAAAATTTACCTGTTCCTTTTCTTATAACTTCTTTTACGTCTACAAGCTGAAATGTGATTGTTTTATATTCATCTGTTTTTAAGGCTTTATAAGTGTTTTTATCCATAGATTTTTTTCCACTTTTAAGGCTTTCTGCAATAACTATGAAATTGCATTTATCTACTTCGCCTGTTTCAAGATTTCCGAATACAATATTTCCATTTATCGTTTCTGCATCCACATGCCAATCGTGCAAACTAGAAGTTCCAAATACTTTTAAAGAAGATTCACTATTTACTAAATTAAACTGTTGCGCTTGAAATATTTGAGGTGTTATAAACAACAGAAAAATTAAGTTGAAAATTTTTAAGTTATTTTTTAATTGAATAGTTCTCATTGCATCTTAGTTTTAGTTTACAATGCAAAGTTCAACCTAAACAACTTATTATAATATGATTTTTATCATATATGAAGAGGAAGGAAAAACAAGCAAGTTGGAGTGAACTAAGGCACAAAAAAAGCCTCTCATTTCTGAGAGGCTTTCATATTTTATAAAACTTTAAGTCTAACTAAAGCGCTGCAACATGCTTTGCTAAACCAGATTTTAAGTTAGCAGCTTTATTTGCATGTATTATATTTTTCTTTGCTAATTTATCTAACATAGATACAACAGAAGGAAACATTGTTTCGGCTTCTTTCTTATCTGTTAATTCACGTAATTTTTTAATTGCATTACGAGTTGTTTTATGTTGATATTTGTTAACTAAACGTTTCGCTTCGTTACTTCTAATTCTTTTTAATGCTGACTTATGATTTGCCATTTTATTTTTTTCTATTATTAAAATATTGTAGCCCGTAGGGGAATCGAACCCCTCTTACCAGGATGAAAACCTGGCGTCCTAGCCGATAGACGAACGGGCCATTTGTTTTTAAGTGCGCAAATATAAATAGTAAAACTTAAACTTGCAATACCTTTCAAATAACTCACAACGTTTCCATTGCGGATGCAAAAATACAACTATTTTTAAATGTTGCAAGCACTATATAATTTTTTTTCAAAAAAAAATATATTAGTACGCTTTTGCGAACAATACTCTGCGTTTAGAAGGGTTTCCACTATATACACAAACTCCTTTTTCTTCCTTAGCTTCTAAAGGAATACATCTAATGGTAGCTTTTGTTAGTTCTTTAATTTTATCTTCTGTTTCTGCAGTTCCATCCCAATGTGCAGAAATAAAACCTGTTTTAGTTTCTAAAACGGCTTTAAACTCCTCAAAAGCATCAACTTTTGTAATGTGATTATCCCTAAAATCTAAAGCTTTGTTAAATAAAGTATCTTGAATTTCGGTCATTAGCCCTTCAACGATTTCTGCTAAATTACTTAATTCAACAGTTTCTTTTGTTAAAGTATCCCTTCTAGCTAATTCAACGGTTCCGTTTTCTAAATCTTTAGGCCCGATAGCTATTCGTAAAGGTACACCTTGTAATTCGTGCTGTGCAAATTTAGCGCCTGGTCTGTGAGTGGTTCTATTGTCAAATTTTACTGTAATGTCTTTTCCTCGTAAATCACTCATTATTCCATTGACTACAGTAGTGATAGCACCCAACTGCTCATCATTTTTATAAATAGGAACAATAACCACTTGATTTGGCGCTAAACTAGGTGGCAACACCAACCCGTTATCATCACTGTGTGTCATAATTAATGCTCCCATTAATCTGGTAGAAACACCCCAAGATGTTGCCCAAACATAATCTTGTTTTCCTTCTTTATTTGCAAACTTAACATCAAAAGCTTTGGCAAAATTCTGACCTAAAAAATGCGATGTTCCTGCTTGTAACGCCTTTCCGTCTTGCATTAAAGCCTCAATACAAAAGGTTTCCTCTGCACCTGCAAAACGCTCACTTTCAGTTTTTAAACCTTGAATAACTGGAATAGCCATAAAATTCTCAACAAAAGTAGCATATACATTATTCATTAGTTTAGCTTCAGCCATAGCTTCTGCTTTAGTTTCGTGTGCTGTATGTCCTTCTTGCCATAAAAATTCTGCAGTACGCAAAAATAATCGTGTGCGCATTTCCCAACGCACCACATTTGCCCATTGGTTAATTAGTAATGGTAAATCTCTATAAGATTGAATCCAACCACGGTAAGTATTCCATATAATAGCCTCAGAAGTTGGCCTAACAATTAATTCTTCTTCTAATTTTGCCTCAGGATCTACACGCAATTTCCCTGGTTTATCTGGGTCGTTTTGTAGTCTGTAGTGTGTAACAATGGCACATTCTTTTGCAAAACCTTCAGCATTTTTCTCTTCAGCTTCAAACAAGCTTTTAGGCACAAATAGGGGGAAATAAGCATTTTGATGCCCTGTTTCTTTAAACATTTTATCTAATTCTGCTTGCATTTTTTCCCAAATAGCATAACCGTAGGGCTTAATTACCATACAACCTCTAACTGCCGAATTCTCCGCTAAATCAGCCTTAACAACCAATTCATTATACCATTTTGAGTAATCCTCTGCTCTACTCGTCAATTTTTTGCTCATATTATTGTTTTGGCACAAATATTGTGACTATGTTAAATATAAAAATAGTTCAGCAAAACTAACTATTTTTGTTATGTTCAACAATAAAATTCTGGAGATATGCAATTTAATAACTACTTAAAAAGAAAAATGCCATTTTTAGCAATCCTAGGTTTGCTATTTGGTTTATCGTCATGTGGTTCTTATCAATACGTAGGAGTTGACAATGATGGTATTTATAGTGCCTCAGAAAAGCCTGTACAACAAGAAGAAACTGTTGTAGCTGTTAATAATAATTCGCAAAACGACTATTACCAAAACTATTTTAAAACGAAGTCTTTAGAATATGAGAATATGGCTGATGATGTTATATTTACAGATATTGATTCTTATGTTGGAAATGGTTACGTTGAAAATGATTCTATTAACAACAATTACCAAGGTTACGCTGGTTGGGGTCAAGATAACAATCAAGTTACCATAAATTATATAGATAACGGATGGAACAACTGGGGTTGGAATGCAGGATTAGCTTGGGGTTGGAATGGATGGAACCGTTGGGGTTGGAATAATTGGGGGTATTATGATTCTTTTTGGTGTCCTCCTTTTTATGCTGGTGGTTATTATGGTGGTTACTACAATAGTTGGGCATACAACCCTTATAGATATAGATACGGTTATAGGTATTATGGTTCTCCTTACAGAAACAACAGGTATTACGGAAATAATCGTTATTATAGCAGAGGCATTGCTTATAATGCTAGCAGACGTAGTAGTTATGCAACTCGCTCAAATACTTTAAACTCAAATAATTCAAGATATTATGCTTCTAGAAGAGGGAGTTCTACATCAACTATAAACAGAAATAACTCGACAAGTTCGCGTGTCGGGACTAATGTAGTTAGACGACGTTCTACAACAACATCTCCATCTACAAATTCAACCGTAAGATCGTCTACTCCTGCAGTACGAAGAAACAGAACAGCCACAAGATCTTCATCCAATAAAAGTTATAATTCTGGAACTAGCAGAAGAAGTTCAAATTCTTCAGCCACAAGATCATCCTCCAGTAGCAGGAGCTCAGGAGCAACAACTAGGTCTTCTTCAAGCAGTAGTAGAAGTTCTAGTGGAAGCAGTAGAAGTTCTGGTAGTTCTTCAAGAGGAAGACGCGGATAAAATCTAAAAAAAGAAAAAGTTAATATATATGAAAAAGTTAAATTTACTATTCATAGGTATCCTATCTATGTCTACAATATACGCTCAAGATATAACAGATGCTTTACGTTATTCGCAAGATAACATTCAAGGAACCGCTCGTTTTAGAGCTTTAAGCGGTGCTTTTGGAGCATTGGGCGGCGATATGAGTGCCGTGAGTTTAAACCCAGCAGGATCTGCAGTTTTTAGTAGTAGCCATGCGTCTTTTACCTTATCTACTTTAGAAACCACTAACGACACGCAATACTTTAATGGCTCCGGAAGTACCAACGATTCCAATTTTGACATCAACCAAGGTGGTGCAGCATTTGTTTTTGCAAGTAGAGATAATTCTCCTTGGAGAAAATTCACTTTAGGAGTTGCTTATGAAAAAACAAATAATTTTAATGATAATTGGTTTGCCTTTGGAACAAACACCAACAATCAATCTATAGACCTCTATTTTTTAAATTATGCAGATGGTTTAAGATTAGATGAAATTTCTGCTTTAGATGGTGAATCTCTTACTGATGCTTACGCAGGCATAGGTAACGCATATGGTTTTGCAAATCAACAAGCCTTTTTAGGGTTTGAATCCTTTATTTTAGAACCAGATGATATAAACAATGATGCAAACACAACGTATTCTTCAAATTTAGCAAGTGGCAATTTTAATCACGACTACACCTATGCGTCCACAGGTTATAACGGTAAAATTTCGTTTAACATGGCTGCTCAATATGAGGAAAACCTTTACTTAGGATTAAACTTAAATTCGCACTTTATAGATTATCAACGCTCAACTTTATTGTTTGAAGATAATACCAATGCTGGTTCAATTATAAATGATATTGAATTTGAAAACACGCTTTCTACAACAGGAAACGGATTCTCTTTTCAACTAGGAGGTATTTTAAAATTAAGTCCCGAATTTAGAGTTGGACTTACTTACGATTCTCCAACTTGGTACACCATTGAAGAGGAAACCACTCAATATATAGCAACCGAAAGAGATGATGCTGGAACTAATGCAACTCAAGTAATAAACCCACAAATAGTAAATATTTACCCACAATACAAATTACAAACCCCAGCTAAAGTTACAGGTAGTTTAGCATACGTTTTTGGAACACAAGGCTTAATTAGTTTCGATTATTCTCGTAAAGATTATAGCAGTACAAAATTTAAACCTGAGAATGATTACACTAATGTAAATAATAACATTAGCAATATGCTAACAGATGCTTCAACTTATAGATTGGGTGGCGAGTACAAGCACAAGCAATTTAGTTTTAGAGGCGGTTATCGTTTTGAAGAAAGCCCTTATGCAGATGGTGTTACAGTTGGCGATTTAACAGGCTATTCTTTTGGAGTAGGTTATAACTTCGGAAATACAAAATTGGATGTGACTTTCGACCAATCAAACAGAACAAATGAAACCCCATTATATAATGTTGGATTAACAGATGCAGCTTTAATTGATAGAACAAACTCTAACCTAACATTGTCGTTAAGTTTCAATATTTAAAAACTTAGAATCGATATTTTTAAAAAGCTTGAATACAACATATTCAAGCTTTTTCTTATAAATGTAATTAAGTCCTCAATAAACAGACCAATCCACTACAATTAATTGTTTGTTAATACAAAACATAACAAAAGCGTTTTGTTTATCTTTGCAGACTTAAAATAAGATTTTTTTGACTGATGAAAATTGAAAATAATATAGAAGAATTTGAGTCTTTAGGAGACGACCATATTGGAACTTCATCAAATACGCCATTACGCAATGATGCTTTTAAGCTTTCAAATGAAGAAAAAATAGACATCATAAAAGACGACGTGCGCCATATTATGGAAACTTTAGGCTTGGATTTAAGCGACGATAGTTTAAACGGCACACCAAATCGAGTAGCAAAAATGTTTGTGAAAGAAATTTTTGGTGGTTTAGATCCTAAGAAAAAACCAAGAGCATCTACTTTCGAAAACAAATACAAATACGGCGAAATGCTCGTTGAAAAAAACATTACAGTATATTCAACCTGCGAGCATCATTTATTGCCAATTGTAGGTAAAGCACATATTGCTTACATTTCAAACGGAACCGTAGTTGGCTTATCTAAAATGAATCGTATTGTAGATTATTTCGCCAAACGTCCGCAAGTTCAAGAACGTTTAACCATTCAGGTAGTTAAAGAATTGCAAGCCGTTTTAAACACCAAAGATGTGGCGTGTGTTATAGATGCAAAACATTTATGCGTAAATTCTAGAGGCATAAGAGATATAGAAAGCAGCACAGTAACTTCAGAATTTGGAGGCAAATTCAAAGAAGAAGCAACACGTAGAGAATTTTTAGATTACATAAAATTAGACACGAAATTTTAAATATAAGTTCGTTTAAAATCAAACCAACCAAAATGCAGTTATATCAAAATCAACAGATAAAACTATACAATACACTTACAGGTAAAAAAGAAACTTTCAAACCCATTAACAACGGTTACGTTGGCATGTATGTTTGTGGCCCAACAGTTTACAGCAATGTGCATTTGGGCAACGTGAGGACTTTTATGTCTTTTGATATGGTTTTTCGTTACTTAAAGCATTTGGGCTATAAAGTACGTTATGTACGCAATATTACAGATGCTGGTCATTTAGAAAATGATGCCGATATAGGTGAAGATAAAATCACTAAAAAAGCACGTTTAGAACAAATTGAGCCTATGGAAGTTGTGCAGCGTTATACTGTAGATTTTCATAATGTACTCAGAATTTTTAATTTTTTACCACCAAGTATTGAGCCTACTGCAACGGGTCATATTATTGAACAAATCGAGCTGATTGAAACAATTATAGACAACGGATTTGCTTATGAAATAAACGGATCTGTGTATTTTGATGTACACAAATACAACGAAACTAACGATTACGGCATTTTAAGCAAACGTAAACTTGAAGATTTAATTCACAATACACGCGAGTTAGATGGACAAAGTGATAAAAAGAATCCACAAGATTTTGCCCTTTGGAAAAAAGCCGAACCGCAACACATTATGCGTTGGCCTTCGCCTTGGAGCGATGGTTTTCCTGGTTGGCATTTAGAGTGTACAGCAATGAGTACTAAATATTTAGGCGAACAATTTGATATTCATGGTGGTGGTATGGATTTAAAATTTCCGCATCACGAATGTGAAATTGCTCAAAATGAAGCAGCAAAAGGAAAACCTCCAGTTAATTATTGGATGCACGCCAATATGCTGGAAATGAACGGACAACGCATGTCTAAATCTACTGGAAACACTATAAATCCTGATGAGTTACTTTCTGGAAACAACAGCATTTTTAGTAAAGCTTATGCACCAAGTGTCATTCGTTTTTTTAACGCTCAATCGTCTTATCGTAGTGTTTTAGATTTAACCGATGCGGGCTTATTAGCAAGCGAAAAAGGATTTTATAGATTGATGGATGCTGTAAATTTATTAGATGATTTAAAAGCTTCAGAAACCTCATCACTTGATATTAACGCATGGAAACAGAACTGTTACGATGCGATGAACGACGATTTTAATTCGCCAATTTTAATTGCACATTTATTTGAAGCCGCTAAATATATCAACCAAATAAAAGAAGGTACTGAAATTTTAAATGCTGAAGATTTATCAGTTTTGAAAGATACTATTAATACTTTTGTTTTTGATGTTTTAGGTTTAGAAAACATAAGCAAAAACGAAGCAGGAACCGATAAACTTTCTGGCGCTGTTGATATATTAATTAAATTAAGACAAGAAGCTAGGGCGAATAAAGATTTTGCTTTATCTGATAAAATTAGAGACGAATTAGCCGCAGTTGGTATTCAACTTAAAGACGGTAAAGACGGCACTACGTTTTCTGTAAATTAGTTTAGTTACTTGTCGTTAAGCCGTTTGTTGTATAGATGTTTAGCCTATTTCGACTTAACGACTAAATAATTTTGTCATTCCTGCGAAAGCAGGAATCCATTTTATAAAAATTAAGTTTCAATTAAAAAGATTCCTGCTTTCGCAGGAATGACTGATGAAAAAACTACTTATTGCACCATTCTTGTTTTTAATAAAAGTATATCAAACCTTGATATCGCCATTAACGCCTGCAACCTGTAGATTTCAACCAACCTGTTCGCATTACTCTAAACAGGCATTACAAAAACACGGACTTATTAAAGGGGGTTGGTTAGCCATAAAACGCATTTTTAGTTGTCATCCTTGGGGTGGTTCTGGATATGACCCAGTTCCATAAATAAATTTTAAAACATCAATTTATAGAATTATTGTAACTTCATGGTCATAAAACAACCCATATGAAATTACGAAATTTTCTTTATTCTAGTTTAGTTATATTTTTACTTTTTATTGTAGCGTGTTCTAATTCTAAAAAAGAATATGCTACCATGCTTATTTATGGTGGTACAATTTATACTGTAGACTCTACCTCGACTAATGTTGAAGCTGTAGCCATAAAAAAGAACAAAATTATTTTTACTGGAAAGCTTATTGAGGCAGAACAATATAAGAACAATCAAACCGAGCTTATCGATTTAAAAGGCAAAACTATGACACCTGGTTTAATTGAAGGGCATGGGCATTTCATGGGGTTAGGTTATAATGAATTAAATCTTGATTTAATGAATACCACCAGCTATGAAGATATAGTTGATGCCGTAGCAAAACGAGTAAAAACAGCCAAACCAGGAGAATGGATTACAGGTAGAGGCTGGCATCAAAGTAAATGGGACTCTATATCTGGGGAAACAGTTAAAGGCTTTCAAACACATGATATGCTAAGTGAAGTTTCTCCTAACAACCCCGTTTATTTAAGGCATGCCAGTGGACATGCAGGATTCGCAAATGCCAAGGCTATGGAAATTTCAGGTTTACAAAATTTAGCAAAAGAAGGCATTAAGAATTATGATATTGAAGGTGGAGAAGTGATTGTTGACGAGTTTGGCAGACCAACTGGAGTTTTCAACGAGCGTGCACAATCCTTAATTACTAGACATATTCCAGAAAAAACACCTAAAACA
Organism: uncultured Wocania sp.; assembly: GCF_964021735.1. Classification (NCBI taxonomy): domain Bacteria; kingdom Pseudomonadati; phylum Bacteroidota; class Flavobacteriia; order Flavobacteriales; family Flavobacteriaceae; genus Wocania; species uncultured Wocania sp. The sequence goes on from NZ_CAXIBN010000045.1 coordinate 13,386, forward strand.
GATATTCAAGCTTTTGAACTGGCGGTTAGTGCTTGTCATAAAAATGGCATTACAAGTTTTCATGATGCAGGTATTCCAAAAGAAACCATCTCGTTGTATGAGAAAATGAAAACAGCAGGTAAAATGAATACGCGTATATACGCAATGCTTACAGGCTGGGATAAAGAATTACTTGAAGAATGGTATACAAAAGGCCCTTTAATAGATACTGATAATCTTTTAACCATTAGGTCGGTAAAATTAAACTGCGATGGTGCTTTAGGTTCACGTGGGGCATGGCTTTTAGAACCCTACACAGATAGACCAGATCATTATGGGCATGAAACCCTACCAATGGATTTTGTAAAAAAAACAGCTTTAGATGGTCTTAAAAATGGTTTCCAAGTATGCTCGCATGCTATTGGTGATCGTGCCAATAAAGAAATTCTTGATAGATATGAATTGGCATTTAACGACATACCAGAGAAAGCCAAAAATCACCGGTTTAGAATAGAACACGCACAACATTTACACCCTGATGATATTCCGCGGTTTTCAGAATTAGGCGTCATTCCTGCAATGCAAGCGATACACATGTCTTCTGACAGACCTTGGGCAATCGACCGTTTAGGAGAAAAACGCATTAAAGAAGGTGCGTATATGTGGCAAGCTTTACTTAAAAGTGGCATTCCTATTGTAAATGGAACAGACGTTCCTGTAGAACCCCTTAATCCAATAGCTAGTTTCTATGCCAGTGTAAGCAGAAAAACGCTGAAAGGCTTACCTGAAGGTGGTTACGAGCCAGAACAAAAAATGACAAGAGCACAGGCCTTAAAATCTTATACTTTAGATGCCGCTTATGGTGCTTTTGAAGAAGATATAAAAGGATCAATCAGTATTGGGAAGCTAGCGGATTTTACTATTTATAGTCAAGACTTAATGACAGTAGAAGAAAATGCCATTTTAAATACTGAAATTGTGATGACCATTTTTGATGGCAATATTGTTTATTCAAAAAAGGAATGATTTTAATTCCGTTTTATGTTCTTGATTTTATCAGAAAAATTATCTAACTAAGTCGTTTAACAGCCGATAAAGTTCAACTGTACTAAACTTGCTTCTTATATCTCTGCATTGGCAACAAATAAATAGATATAAACTAAAAATCTGACTAATGGAAAAAATTTGGGGAATATTAATATCGATTTTTTTAATAGTCACTTTTCTTGTTCGGCAGTTTTTTAATGGCTTTTACAAAAAAGAAAATAGTAAAAAGATGCGAAAGACATGGGTAGCGAAAACTTATTATTGGCACTTTATAATTATGATTAGTGGCTTATTCACAACTTTAGTAATACTCTTTTTAGCATCGGTAAACATTTTAACTTTTTAGGTTTTAAAAAATAAAATTCCCAAAAACCTAAATCACAAATTCTAAAGCGTCTATCGTCAATCGAAAATCGGTAATCGTCAATCAAAAATAATAGTGTATCTTTGCCGCTTGAAAATCCCGATAAATCGGGACTAAAGATTCCTCAGAGTGAGGATGTGTTACTAGAAGTTTAGGTTTAAGTATGTCGATTCACTTCTTTATGTAACACTGCATAATATAATCGAATACTTATACAAGAATGAGCACATTCCAAGAATTAGGTCTTAATAACGACCTATTACAAGCAATTACAGATTTAGGTTTTGTAAAACCAAGTGAAGTACAAGAGAAAGCAATCCCAATTTTATTAGAATCGGATACCGATTTAGTAGCATTAGCACAAACTGGAACTGGTAAAACAGCAGCATTTGGCTTTCCAATGTTAGAAAAAATTGATATTAATAGCAGAACGACGCAGGGTTTAATTTTATCTCCAACTCGCGAACTTTGTTTACAAATTACCAACGAAATGAAGCAATACGGTAAGTATTGTAAAGGTTTAAATGTGGTAGCAATTTATGGCGGATCGAGCATTACAGACCAAGCACGCGAAGTAAAACGAGGCGCACAAATTATTGTGGCGACTCCTGGTCGTATGAAAGATATGATTAGCCGCCGTTTGGTTGATATTAGCAAAATTCAATACTCAGTTTTAGATGAAGCCGATGAGATGCTAAACATGGGGTTTAAAGAAGATATTACCGATATTTTATCGCATACACCAGAGGATAAAAACACATGGCTGTTTTCTGCAACTATGCCTAGAGAAGTGGCAACTATTGCTAAAAAATTCATGAATAATCCACAGGAAATTACTGTTGGTACTAAAAATGAAAGTACGAGTAATGTATCTCATGAATATTATTTGGTAAATGCTAGAGATAGATACCAAGCTTTGAAACGTTTAAGTGATGCGAATCCTGATATATTTTCTGTGATTTTTTGTAGAACGAAACGTGATACTCAAAAGGTTGCTGAAAACTTAATTGAAGATGGTTATAGCGCTGGTGCATTGCACGGTGATTTAAGTCAGAATCAACGAGATTTGGTAATGAAATCATTTAGAAACCAACAAATTCAAATGCTTGTAGCAACCGATGTTGCAGCACGGGGTATTGATGTTGATGATATTACACACGTTATAAATTACCAATTGCCTGACGAACCAGAAATTTACACGCACCGTTCTGGAAGAACAGGGCGCGCTGGAAAAACAGGAATTTCGATGGTTATTGTTTCTAAAAGTGAAGTGCGTAAAATAAAAAGTATTGAACGCATTATTAATAAAAAATTCGAGAAAAAGGAAATTCCTGATGGTGCAGATATTTGCGAAGTACAATTAATGTCGCTTGCTAATAAAATTCACAATACAGAAATTAATCATGAAATTGATAAGCATTTATCGAGTATCAATGAATTATTTGCTGATACCGATAAAGATGAATTGATTAAGAAGTTTTTCTCGGTTGAGTTTACGCGTTTTTATAATTATTATAATAAATCTAAAAACTTAAATATAGCTGAAGGCTCTTTCGATAGAGATAGTGGACGCGAAGGCGGACGAGGTTTTGGAGGGAAATCTGATTCTACACGTTACTTTATAAATGTTGGCGGAAAAGATGGTTTCGATTGGATGAAGCTGAAAGATTTCTTAAAAGAAGTTTTAGAACTTGGTAGAGATGATGTTTTTAAAGTGGAAGTAAAAGATAGTTTCTCCTTTTTTAATACCGAAAATGAATTAAAAGAAAAAGTACTAGCTTTCTTTACAGACTACAAACATGATGGTCGCTTTGTAAATGTTGAAGTTTCTGAAAACCGCGGTGGCGGTGGTAGACGTGATGGCAAACGCGGTGGCGGAAGACGTGATGATAAAAGAGGTGGCGGAAGACGTGAAGACCGACGTTCTAATTCTGGAAGCAGAAGCGACAGACGTGGCGGCGGAGACTCCTATTCAAAACCAAGACGTTCTGGAAGCGATTCAGGCTCTAGTTCAGATAGACCAAGACGTTCAGACTCTGGTTCTGGTCCTTCAAGACCAAGACGTTCTAGACGCTAGTAAAAATAAGTTTCTCGATACTTATATCGGGATTCAATTAAAGTTTTGGTTCCTGTCTTTACAAGAATCAAAACTTTTTTTGTTAATATTAAGTCAAAATAAAAAGTACAAGCTTAAGGTTAACGTTTTGTTTAGTACTTTTACAACTAAATTAGCGTTACCTAATTAATACTATGAAATGAGCCTTATTAATTATTTAATACAAACCAATATTTCTAATGGCGAATTACATCTGACCGATAGAAAAAAATGAAATTTATGCAGATGAAAAACTATTTATTCCTTTTTACCTTTATATTAATGGCTGGGTTTTGTATGGCTCAAGATGCCGATAAAGTAATTGGTGTAGTTATTAATTCTGCTGATGATAGTGCCTTAGAAAGCGTAAACATTGTTAACCTTAATCAAGTTATTGGAACAACAACAAATAATAAAGGGGAGTTTCAAATTTCTGCAAAAGCTAATGACACACTACACTTTTCTTATTTAGGCTTTAAATCTATAAAAGTTAGAGTAACTAATGATTGGTTAAAATTTGGAAGCTCAAAAATTGAACTTACAGAATTAGCATTGGCACTTGAAGAAGTTGTTGTAAATCAATTAAAATTAACTGGTTATTTAGAAGTAGATATTAAACAAGTTCCAGCGGTTAATAACAATTACAGATATAGTATTTCTGGCTTACCAAGTACAGGTTACGAAGCTGGAAGACCAACAGCTGTTACTAAAATATTAGGCTCCATTTTTAATCCTGCCGATTTTTTATATCGCATGTTTGGAAAAAAACCCAACGAGTTGCGTAAGCTAAAAAAGATGAAACAGGATGATGAAATTAGAAACCTTTTAGCATCGCGTTTTGATAGAGAAATGCTAACCGTTTTGTTACAAGTAGATCGTGTAGATTTAGATGAAATTGTAAGTCAATGCAACTACTCAAAAGGGTTTATACAAACCGCTAACGATTTGCAAATACTAGACGCTATTAGCGAATGTTACGAAGAATATAAACTATTAAGTAGAGGACGAAGTAAACGTTTGTGATACTTTTATAGTATAAATTAAAAAAAGAGGAAACAATTATGTTTCCTCTTTTTTATACCATTAATTAACACTCTTTTTGTTAATATTAAATTAATTAGCCTGTTAAAGTCTCTTAATTAAAACACTTAGAATATTTAGATTGTATTTATTTGAAGTATCAATTAACCACAATCGATAATGCATCAACTAAAATTCGCTATCATTTTTCTACTTCCTATATTTATGTTTTCTCAAAACATAACAGGGAAAATTTATGATCAAGAATCAACTGTAAAAGGTGCTAAAATATATAATACAATCAAACGTATTACTACATACACAGATAATCAAGGTGATTTTAAATTATCCGCTTCTGTAAATGACACGTTGATTTTTACTTCTTTATTTCATAAAGAAAAAAGACTTAAACTTATCAAAAATCATTTTAATGAAGTCTTAGTTATTGAACTTAAAAAGATTGTTAACGATTTAGATGAAGTATTAATTACAAAAGAAAACAAAACGTTTAATGAAAAAACTCATACGACAGATTTAGGTTTGCAATTAAAAAATGATATAAAAAACAATCCACATTTATACGGACTACCACCGAGTGGAAACATAGATTTCATAAAAATATTTGGACTGGTGTCTAAACTTTTTAAAAACAAAAAAGTAAAAACACCACCTATAGTTAAGATAACATACAAACAATTTGATTCTTTATTTTCTAACAGCAACTTATTTAATAACAAGCTATTAATTAATGATTTAAAAGTATCAAAAGAATATAGGCTATTGTTTTTTGATTATTGTGAGGCACAAAACCTAGATAACAAACTACTTTTAGAAGAAAACAAAGTTTTACTTTTAGATAAATTATTCAATTTCAGTAATGAGTTTTTTAAAATACTTTCTGAATATGAAAAATCAGGGGCTAAAAATTAACATTATACTTATTGTAATATTATTATTATCGTGAGTAAAAACGCTCAACAATATCGTCATAACTCTTAATTGTTTTTCTACACCAATCTAACCGCTTTTCAAGCATTTCTTCTTTAGTTAATTGCCAATTAATATCGGTTTGTTTTAGCTTATTAGTAACATGTTGTAAAATAATAGCGGCGGAGACCGAAATATTTAAACTCTCGGTAAAACCAACCATAGGAATTTTTAAAAAACAGTCGGCTTTATCAATAACTTCTTCAGATAATCCTTCAGTTTCTCTTCCAAAGAAAAAACACGCTTTTTTAGTGACATCAAAATCATTAAGTAATGTGTCATTCTTATGAGGTGTGGTAGCTACTATTTGATAACCTTTTTGCTTTAAATCTAACAAACAATTTTTTACCGAATGAAACCTGTTTACATCCACCCATTTTTGCGACCCCATGGCAATTTCTTTGTCAATACGCTTTGTATTTCGTTCTTCAACAACATTAACTTCCTGTATACCAAACACATCACAACTGCGTATTACCGCACTCGTGTTATGCAACTGATACACATCTTCGGTAGCCACTGTAAAGTGTTTTGTACGTTGCGATAAAACAGCATCAAAACGCGCCTTACGCGATTTGGTTAAACAACCTTCTAAATGTTCGAGAAGTTTTAAATCAATCATATTTCAAAAATACGGAATGTCATTATAGTTAGTATATTTATAACATGAAAAAACACATCGTTGTACTTACGGGTGCTGGCATAAGTGCCGAAAGTGGTATAAAAACCTTTAGAGATGCTGATGGTTTATGGGAAGGGTACGATGTTATGGAAGTGGCAACTCCTGAAGGTTTTGCAACAAACCCAGAATTGGTTTTAGACTTTTATAATCAACGACGAAGACAATTATTTGAAGTTGACCCCAGCACAGCACATTACAATTTAGCAGCATTAGAAAACGAGTTTAAAGTTACTATAATTACCCAAAATGTAGACGATTTACACGAGCGCGCCGGAAGCACTAATGTGATACATTTACATGGTGAGTTATTAAAAGTGAGAAGCACTTATGATGAAAATAATGTACAGCATTGGAAAACCGATTTAGTTTTAGGTGATACATGCAAAAAAGGATACCAATTACGCCCACATATTGTTTGGTTTGGAGAAGATGTGCCCATGATACCAAAAGCCATTAGTATTTGTGAAACTGCCGATATTTTAATTATTATTGGAACCAGTATGCA
>NZ_CAXIBN010000046.1:0-19601 GCF_964021735.1 uncultured Wocania sp.
AATAAATTCAGTCTAAAAATCGACGAAAAGCGTATAAGAAGTAATCTGTATTGTTAAATCGAATTTTGAGCAGCATATAACTTATATATTTATTTACTTTTATTACATTTACAAGATTAGTTAACAACCCTTTAAAAACGACTTATAGCACATGGGCTTTTTTGACTTCTTAACCGAAGAAATTGCAATAGATTTAGGTACTGCAAATACACTTATTATACATAACGACAAAGTTGTTGTTGATGCGCCATCGATAGTTGCGCGCGATAGAATTACAGGAAAAATAATTGCTGTTGGGCAACAAGCGAGTTTAATGCAAGGTAAAACGCATGAAAATATTAAAACAATTCGCCCATTAAAAGATGGTGTTATTGCTGATTTTGATGCTTCTGAGCAAATGATAAGTATGTTTATTAAAAATATACCTGCTTTAAAAAAGAAGTTTTTTACACCAGCTTTACGTATGGTTATTTGTATTCCGTCTGGAATTACTGAGGTTGAAATGCGCGCAGTAAAAGAAAGTGCGGAGCGTGTTAATGGCAAAGAAGTTTATTTAATACACGAACCTATGGCTGCGGCTATTGGTATTGGTGTAGATATTATGCAACCTAAAGGGAATATGGTTGTAGATATAGGTGGTGGTACTACCGAAATTGCAGTGATTGCTTTAGGCGGTATTGTTTGCGATAAATCGGTTAAAATTGCGGGTGATGTATTTACAAATGATATTGTGTATTATATGCGTACACAACACAATTTATATGTTGGTGAACGTACTGCTGAAAAAATAAAAATACAAATCGGTGCTGCTACTGAAGATTTAGAATTACCCCCAGAAGACATGAGTGTTCAAGGAAGAGACTTACTAACAGGTAAGCCTAAGCAAGTGCAAATTTCTTTTAGAGAGATTGCCAAAGCTTTAGATAAATCTATTTTACGTATTGAAGATGCTGTGATGGAAACCTTATCGCAAACGCCTCCAGAATTAGCTGCCGATATTTATAACACTGGTATTTATTTAGCTGGTGGTGGATCGATGTTACGTGGTTTAGATAAACGTTTGTCGCAAAAAACAGATCTTCCTGTTTACATTGCCGAAGACCCATTAAGAGCTGTTGTAAGAGGAACTGGTATAACACTTAAAAATTTACCTAAGTACAAAAGTGTTTTGATTAAATAAACAACCTAGGGACAAGTATACGGGGAACTAAAATTCCAAAAAGACAAATACTAAACTTTCAAAAAAGAAAAACAAGGGAAGCTTCAGTATATCAAAACAAAAAAACAAATTCAAAGAGCATAAAACAGTCGCTAAATCATGCAGCAGATTATAAATTTCATAATAAGAAACAAAAACTTTTTGTTATTCTTATTACTATTCTTTATATCTATTGTATTTACTATTCAGTCGCACTCGTACCATAAAAGTAAGTTTATAAATTCTGCTAATTTTTTAACTGGTGGTATTTATAATACATTTAATAATTTTAGTTCTTACTTAAATTTAAAATCTCAAAATCAGCTTTTAGCTGAAGAAAATAATCGTTTAAAATCGCTTTTATTTAATTCTGAAAATAAAACAGATTCAACTTATATTGATAGTACTTCTTATAGAGATTTATACAAAATTACTACTGCAGAAATTATAAAAAATAGCTATTCTGCTACCAATAATATTCTACTAATAAACAAAGGCACTAATGATAATATTAAAGAAGACTTTGGAGTAATTACTAGCAAAGGAATTTTAGGGGTTATTGTAAATACAAGTAAAAATTATTCAACAGTAATTTCCATATTAAACACAACCAGTAACATTAGTGTACAGTTGAAAAAATCCAATCATTATGGGTCTTTAACCTGGGATGGCGATTCGCCAGAAATTGTTCAATTAGTAGATGTTGAAAAAATTGCACCAGTTACTAAAGGCGATACCATTGTAACTTCTGGGCGTTCATCAATTTTTCCTAAAAATATTCCTGTTGGGATTGTTCAAGATTTTGAGTTAGATACAGCAGAGAATTATTACGAAATTAATGTGAAGCTTTTTAATGACATGACAAATTTGGAACACGTTCATATTATTGAAAATAGAGACATTGAAGAGATTACAAACCTACTAAACGAAACCAATGAATAGTATTATATCTATACATAGCATTCGTTTTATATTGCTTATTTTAGTTCAAGTATTAATATGTAGTAATATTAATTTTTTAGGATATATAAATCCTTATATATATGTGCTTTTTATAATTCTATTTCCTGTAAAAAATAATCGTACTCTATTTATTTTTTTAAGTTTTTTATTAGGATTAATTGTTGATTCGTTTTTAGATTCTGGCGGTATTCATGCAGCAGCCTCTGTATTTATAGCCTACATTAGACCACTTATATTAAAGTCCTCTTTTGGTATGGCATACGAGCATCAAAACATGAAGTTCGATTCTGTTACTTTTGGAGATAAACTCACTTACATTACCATAATGGTTACTGTGCATCACATCATTTTATTTTATTTAGAAATATTTAGCATTTCAAAAATAATTTTAATCCTTCAAAAAGCGTTATTCTCAAGTATATTTACTATTATACTATGTGTTTTAATAACTATTATTTTTAGTCGAAAATCTAAATGAGGCAACTTTTACTTCTTATATCTGTAATTTTTGTTGGTTTTGTATTTATAGCAAGACTTTTTTATCTACAAGTATATACTCAAAACACGCATAATCTATTTGAAGATAATGCTATCAGAAAAGTTCGCGATTATCCAAAACGTGGTTTTGTTTACGATAGAAACGGTCAGCTTTTAGTAGCCAACCAACCATCGTATGATGTTATGGTTATTCCTCGCGAAGTTGAACCATTCGATACTTTAGAGTTTTGTTCTTTATTAAAAATTGATAAAGCAAAATTTATTAAAACCTACAATAAAGCAAAACGATACTCCCCAAGATTACCATCGGTTTTTGTATCGCATTTATCAAAAGAAGATTATGCTGTTTTGCAGGAAAAAATGCGAAAATTTGATGGGTTTTATATTCAAAAACGATCACTTAGAAAGTATGAAACCTCAATTGGCGCTAATGTTTTAGGCGATATCGGTGAAGTTAATAATGGAGACATAAAAAAAGACTCATATTACAGAATGGGTGATTTAAAAGGGAAACAAGGTGTAGAAGCTTCATATGAAAAAATACTGAGAGGCATAAAAGGTATTAAGTTTATCCAAAAAGATAGACATAATAGAAATTTAGGCCCTTATAAAGATGGTAAATTTGATACCATTCCAGAACAAGGTAAAGATATTACCATAACCATAGATGCTAAATTGCAAGAATATGGTGAGTTATTAATGCAAAACAAGCGTGGCGGAATTATTGCTATCGAGCCCTCAACAGGGGAAATATTAACAATGGTATCTGCTCCATCATACAATCCAAATATTTTGGTAGGGAGAGTACGCTCTAAAAACTTCACAAAACTTTACAATGATACTATTGCTAAACCATTATTCGACAGAAGCTTAAAAGCTCAATACCCACCAGGATCTCCATTTAAAGTCCTTAATGCTTTAATTGGTTTACAAGAAGGCGTTGTAACCACTGAAGAACGCTTTACCTGTAGAAGAGGCTATTATTATGGAAGAAAAAAATTAACTGGTTGTCATGTCCATCCACCTTCTGCAAACATGAATTTAGGTATTTACGAATCATGTAATGCATATTTTGCTAATGTTTATAGACGTATTATAGATAAAAACGAAAACCCGTATGAAGGTATGATGACTTGGAGCAAGCATTTAAAAAGTTTTGGTTTAGGTGATTATTTAGGTTATGATTTAAAAATTGGTAATAAAGGTAGAATTCCTGATGGTGATTTTTATAATAAATGGTACGGGAAAAACCGTTGGGCTTCAACTTTTAATATTTCTAATGCCATTGGTCAGGGTGAAGTAGAAACAACCCCTATTCAATTAGCAAATATGATAGCTGCTATTGCTAACAGAGGCTATTATTATACACCACATATTATTAAGTCTATTGAAGGTGATACAATTCCTCAAAAATACACAAAACCAAAATACACTACTATAGATAAAGAACATTTTGAACCAGTAATACAAGGTATGTTTGATGTTTACAATAAAGGAACTGCAAAACATGTACAAGTTTCTGGAATTGAAATTTGTGGTAAAACAGGAACCGCAGAGAATTATGCTAAAATAGATAGCTTAAAAACACAGCTAACAGATCATTCTATTTTTGTAGCCTTTGCTCCAAAAGATAACCCTAAAATTGCTATCGCAGTATTTGTTGAAAATGGCTATTGGGGCAGCAGATTTGCAGGAAAAATTGCTAGCTTAATGATTGAAAAACATATAAAAGGAGAAATTACTAGAACTGATTTAGAAGATTGGATTTTAAGACATAGTTTAGAAGATGAATATGCTAAACCGTATTCTGGAGAACCTTTTGAAATTAACGGTAAAACAAAATTACAAGTTGTTGAAGAAAAGGAATACTACCGTTTAAAAAAGCACCTAAAGGTAATTAGCAAAACAACAAATTAATGGCTAGAGAAACGAATAGATATTTTAAATTCGATTGGATTACCATTATTCTTTTCTTGCTATTAGTTGGTTTTGGGTATTTGAATATTTTATCGGCATCACACACAGGAAGCTCTATTAATTATTTTGATTTCTCACAACCATACGGCAAACAACTCATTTTTATTTTCTTAACCTTTGGTTTAATCATACTTTTATTAGCTTTTGATGCTAAGTTTTACGAACGTTTCTCGAGTATTATTTATACCGTATCGATGCTATCATTAGTTGGTCTTTTTATTTTTGGGAAGAACGTAAATGGTGCTACATCATGGTATGCTATTGGCGGCATGACTATTCAACCCAGTGAGTTTGCTAAAATGGCAACAGCATTAGCAGTAGCTAAACATGTCAGCGATTTAAACACTAATATTAATACGTTAAAAGATCAAATAAAAGCTTTTATAATTATCGCAATTCCAGCAATTTTGGTGCTATTACAAAACGACACTGGTAGCACCATTGTGTACGGTGCATTCTTTTTTGTTTTATATCGCGAAGGGTTACCAAAATACTATTTAACTATTGGTGTATCTATGATTATAGTATCCATTTTATCTTTAAAATTCGGAGCAACAATCACCTCTATAATAGCACTTATATTGGTTGTTGGTTTTCATTTTTTAAGTAAAAAGAAACTGCGCCTATTTCAATCTTTATTTATTTTAATAGCAACAATTGCCATATCTTTTGGAATAAAATTCTTTTATGAAAATATTTTAAAACCCCACCAACAAGACCGTATTAGTCTTTGGTTGAGATTGGAAAAAGACCCAGTAAAATTAGAGCAAATGAAAAAAACGTTTGCTTATAATTTGAATGAATCTGAAAGAGCAATAAGCTCAGGTGGTTTTTCAGGAAGAGGTTTTATGGAAGGTACTAGAACCACAGGGAAATTTGTACCCGAACAGCACACTGATTATATTTTTAGTACCGTTGGCGAGGAATGGGGCTTTTTAGGAAGCGCCTTTGTTGTTATTCTTTTTGTACTGCTTATAATGCGTATTTTGCTTTTAGCAGAGCGTCAAAAAACACAATTTAGTAGAGTATATGGTTATGGTGTGGCGTCAATTATTTTTATACACTTTCTAATTAATATAGGCATGGTTATGGGTTTAATTCCAACCATTGGTATTCCGTTACCTATGTTTAGCTATGGAGGTTCAGGCCTTTGGGCATTTACTATTTTGTTGTTTATTTTCATCAAACTAGATTCTAACAAAATAAATGAGTGGTAAGTCGATAATCAACATTATCACAAATAATAATTTTATTAAAACTAATCCGTACCTTGAACTAAAGATATTTATATAGTTTAATGAAGAATCTATTTGTTTTATTCTTAACTTTTACTTTATTGCTTACATCATGTAGTTCATCTAATGATGATCAAACGCCTCCAGATTATGAAAACAAACCTGTTGGTGAGTTTATTGATAATTGGTCGTTTAGAGTGTTTCCGAAATTAGGCGATAACTTTGATTTAGCAGAATTCAAATTATGGGTTCCAGAAAGCACAAATAATTTAAAAGCAGTTTTAATTTTATGTAATTATAGTAATGGTGGCTCTTTTGGATGGCTAAATTTAGAGGAGTGGAAAAATTTTGCAAAAACTGAAAAATTAGCACTGATGGCTATTAATGTTAAAACAACTACTGCTGATGGTTTTTATACAGATGCTAAAGGCGGTAGTGGTGATGCATTGCTTAAAGCTCTTGATACCATTACATATAAAAACAATTTAACTCATGTTAGCAAACTCCCTTTTTTAATGAAAGGCTATTCTGCTGGTGGTGTTTTTAGTTATTATTTTTCCGATTTTAAACCAGAACGTGTCATTGCTTTTGTAAACATAAGAGGTGGCGCAGTTGGTTTAACCGCTAGTGGAAATAGTAATATTCCTGGGTTAATGCTATTAGGCGAAAATGATGCCATTTCTAGAAATCAAAATATGGCAGGAGTTGTCCTTTCTAAAAGAAATGAAGGTGGTGCTTTTAGTTATGCTATAGAACCCGATGTTGATCATTTTGGAAACTTAGGTTCTTCTTGGGAATTAGCAAGAGATTTTTTCTCGGCAGCATTAAGCAAAAGGCTTACTGATGGTACAAACGAACTTAACATAATTCCAGAGAATTCTGGTTGGTTGGGTAACAATGCAACTAAAGAAATTTTTTCTTTTAACGAATTTCCAAATCCAACAAAAGAAGGTTCATGGCTAATTGATGAAGCGTTTGCCCAAAAATGGAAAGCCTATCAAACTAAATAAGTTCTCTACTTTTTAAGTTCCAATTTTTCAGCAAAATAATCACAAAAATCTTTCATGGTTGCTGTCATTTTTTCATCTTGTGTAGCTCTATTAAATGTATCGCTCATCGCTACTAAGGTTTGATGAAAAAACACTTTCATTTCATCAACCGGCATATCTTTAGTCCATAAATCTATACGCAACGTCTCTTGAGTTTTAGCATCCCAAACGGCAAGCATCATGGCTTTTGCCTCTTCATTTGTGATGCCTCCATCTTGCGCTGTCCAAAATAATTTTTCTGGAATACGGTTATCATCCAATTCTACATTTAACTCTATTTTAGAAGTATGATTCTTTGCCATTATTTACGTGGTTTAAACTTGGTATTATTAAATATGTCTTCAGTAGATTTTATTAGCATGTCTTTTAAAGACACATCGTTTTGTTTCATATAAGCACATACTATTTGCCAGCCAATATACTGCCCTAAACGACCTGGAGAATCGGCATCAATTTCCTCTAAATAAAACTTAGTAAAAGGTGCTGGGTTTATAAATCTGCTAGGTAATTTAGAGTCTGTACTAAACAACAACTCACGATCAACAAAATACCGCCATATATAACTTTCGTTAGCTATAGCCCAATTTAATTGATCTTGCGAATACCCTATACGTTCTGCTTCGGTTTTAAAAGGGATTACAACATCTTTAAAATAAAGTTGTTTCCCAAAATAAATCATTTCATCTAACAAGGTTTTATTTGGTTGTTGATAAATATATTTTTTAGCATATTCGCCAGCTAAGTCAACTACAATTTGTTCTTTGGTTAAATTCGCTCTAATATATTTATGAATATTCTTGTAAAATTTATGATCGCTACCTAAATAATTATCTAAAGCAATTACAGCAATAGTATCGGTTACAATTACCTTATTTCTGTAACGCACATCATTAGTTACTGTAATTATTCTAGGCGGATTAAATTCTGGAAAATAATATTTTAAATGATTGAATAAGGATTCAATTTCTGTTTCAATAGCTTCAAAAGCAGTAAATGTTTTATCTACTTCATTAAATAATTGAATCTGTAAAGTATCAGCTTTTTTAGCTAACCAAAATGAATCTGAATATTTCTCAGAAAACATAAAAGGATAAGCTTGTTTTAATTTTGGTAAATCTTCTGAAGTTGCTTCAGCAAAAAACCTATCAAAGCGTTCAACTGTAATATCTGTGTTTATTTCAGCAATGCTTTTTTGTAGTGCATTATCCCTTTTACAAGAAGTAATTATTAATACAATACCTATAAGCAATATTATTTTTTTCATATAAAACTTAAACGACATAAATTTTTATTAATTGGGTGTTTCGTTTATTTTTGTTTGCAAAGGTACTATTCTTAGATTAAAAAAGTTGTTAAATATGCAAACAGAAAAAGTAGTAAATTATATTGTTAATTGGTTAAAAGATTATGCAACTAATGCTGGAGTAAATGGTTTTGTAATTGGTATTTCTGGAGGTATTGATTCTGCTGTAACCTCAACATTATGCGCCAAAACGGGCTTAAATGTATTATGCATTGAAATGCCAATACACCAAGCAGAAAGTCATGTTACAAGAGCTCAAGAGCATATTGCAGAATTAAAAAAAAGGTTTGATAATGTTGATAATACACGTACCGATTTAACTCCTGTTTTTGAAGAATTTAAAACCGAAGTGTTTTTTGATGGAGACCAAGCTACTATTGATATGGCTTTAGCAAATACCAGAGCACGTTTACGAATGACAACACTTTACTATTACGCAGGTCTGTATAAATTATTAGTAGCTGGAACAGGTAATAAAGTTGAAGATTTTGGAGTTGGGTTTTACACTAAATATGGTGATGGCGGTGTAGATTTAAGTCCTATTGCAGATTTATTAAAGTCTGAAGTTTATAAATTAGGTGAATTTTTAGACGTTCCAGATTCTATAATGAAAGCAGCACCAAGTGATGGTTTATTTGGAGACACCAGAAGTGACGAAGACCAAATAGGAGCTTCTTATCCTGAACTGGAATGGGCAATGAAAATGCATGATACAGGCAAAACTGTAGGCGATTTTTCTGGTAGAGAGCAAGACGTTTTTAAAATTTACAAACGCTTTAATTCTGCCAATAAACATAAAATGATTCCAATTCCAATTTGTATAATCCCTACTAATTTAACGTAAGTATTGTATTATAATTAAAAAAAACTTATCTTTGTTAACATAGTTAATCTCTCAATTATAGTTAAACTCAAAAGACTATAATAACTAAAACCCTATAACAATGATAAAATTATTAATAGCAGACAACCACCCAATTATTAGAAAGGGACTAGAACATCTTTTTTCAGCATCTTCAGACATTAAAATTGTAGGAAGTGTAGATGATGGTGATGACATTTTAAACTTTATTAAAAATAATGATGTTGACATTATTTTGATGGAAACAGATTTCCCAAAACTCAACGGTTTAACCGTTTTACGTTATTTAAAGAAAGACTTTCCAGACATTAAAACCATTATTTTTAGTGGTCAACCAGAAGAAGTGTATGGTATTAATGCCATTAAAGCTGGTGCTTCAGGATTTATTTCTAAATCAACAAACATCATAACCATTAACGAAGCTATTTTAAAAGTTTACGAAGGTGGCATTTATTTAAGTGATGCACTAACCCAACAATTAGCTTTCGGTGCTAAAACCAACAAATCTGGTTCTTTTTACAAAAAACTATCAACTCGTGAATCTGAAGTTTTAAAACTTTTAACAATTGGTAGAAAAAACAAAGAAATTTCTAAAGAACTAAACATTAACGAGAAAACAGTAAGCACATACAAAGCGCGTTTAATGAGAAAACTAAAAGTAAATAACTTAGTTGACCTTGTAAATCAAGCAAAACTATCAGCAGAGCTATAATACACGATTAAGCTTTCTGGATAACAACATTTTTAGACCCGAATAGTCTTTTACTTCTTCAAGTATATTTCTATTCGTGTCTATTTTGTTTTGCAATGTTTCGTTCTGAAACTCTTTTACCTTTTGTTCTATTAAAAAACAACGTAGGCTTAAAATAGTTTCGCTAACCAATTGCGAAATGCTTTGTTTTTTCGATTTAGGAAAAATATTCATGCGTTCCCAATCGTCTAAAGTATAACGTTCATCTTCCATTAAAATAGTAGTAATTTGACTAGAGGTTTCTGAATCTACTGAATTAATAAATGATTTTAGATTAAATTCCTGATTCTGATTTAAGGTGTCTATAATCGTATAATACAAGGTTTTAAATTGGGTGTTCGAGAATTCCATTTCATCGTCTTGCAAATCTAAAAACACTTTTTCAAATACTTTAGCTTGATGAATTACAGGCTCTAAAATAAGCTCGCCTTTGTCGTTTTCTTTTAAAACCAAATCTTCAAAATCCTCCGTTTCATTTCCATAAAGTAACAAAACTTCAATAATTTTTCGCTCTAAAACATATTGTACATCAACTTTTTTAACGGGTTGCTGGTGTTTTATAACATCAAAAGCCTTTTGTTCGTTTTTATGTTTTTTATTTTCTTCTTGAAACTCTTTCTTATTAATTTGAGCCAACGTACTAAATAAAACTTCCTCGCTAATGTCCATAATTCTGGCACATTCTTGAATATAGATTTCTTTTTTAATACGATCTGGAATTTTAGAAATACTATTTACAATATCTCTTACTGTTTCTGCTTTTTTTATAGGGTCGTTCTTTGATTCTTCAAACAAAACCGATGCTTTAAACTGAATAAAGTCTTTAGCATTTTCATCTAAATAAAGCGAAAGCTCTTCAAGGGTATTATTTTTCGAAAAACTATCGGGATCTTCACCTTCTGGAAACGTACACACTTTCACATTCATGCCTTGTTCCAAAATTAAATCGATACCACGAAGTGAAGCACGCAAACCTGCTGCATCACCATCAAACAAAACGGTAATATTTTTTGTAAGTCGGTTTATAAGTCTTATCTGCTCTGAAGTTAATGCAGTTCCTGATGACGATACCACATTCTTTATCCCCGTTTGATGAAACTGAATAACATCGGTATAACCTTCAACTAAATAGCAATTATCTTCTTTTGCAATACTTTGTTTGGCGTGATAAATACCGTACAGCACTTTACTTTTATGATAAATATCGCTCTCTGGAGAATTTACATATTTAGCTGCTTTTTTATCGGTAATTAAAATACGACCACCAAAACCTAACACACGGCCACTCATACTTTTTATAGGAAACATAACGCGCCCTTTAAACCTATCAAAACGCTTAGTTTCTTTAACAATAGTAAGTCCCGTTTTTTCAAGGTAATCTATATTATAACCTTGTTTTAAAGCCTCGTCTGTAAAGGCTTGCCACTCATCAAGGGAATAGCCTAAATCAAAGGTTTTAATAGTGTCTTCGGTAAAACCGCGTTCTTTAAAATAGCTTAATCCTATCGATTTTCCTTGATCAGTTTTATGTAATATGTTTTGAAAATAAGTGCTTGCAAACTCACTGACCAAATATAAACTTTCGCGTTCGTTTGCGGCTTCTTTTTGCTCATCAGATTGCACCGTTTCTTCAATTTCAATATTGTACTTTTTGGCTAAATATTTAATAGCCTCAGGATAGGTAAAATGTTCGTGTTCCATTAAAAACGCCACCACATTACCACCTTTTCCACTTGAAAAATCTTTCCAGATTTGCTTAACAGGAGATACCATAAAACTAGGAGAACGTTCGTCTGAAAACGGACTTAAACCTTTAAAATTACTGCCTGATTTTTTAAGATTTACAAAATCACCAATAACCTCTTCTACGCGAGCGGTTTCAAATACTTGGTCTATGGATGATGCTGATATCAATGGAGAAAACTTATTTTAAATGTAAATGTAATATAATCTATTCATTTAAGAAATGTATGCAATTTATAAATTTGATATTGATAGAAAAACAGCTAATTGTTGTTTACAATACTATTATGCTTTGTTTAATTTAACAATCAAATTATATCTTATTTTAAATCTTTATTAATTGCTGCCTTGTTTTTATTTATTTTAAACTTGAACGCTCAGTAAACAATTAACCCTTGTAAACTGAACCAAAAATGGAAGCTTTATAGGACAAAAAAGAAAAAAGTCAACAACAATACACTTCTTGGTATTTGGAGATTCGAAAGGCTCCAGACATTTTCCAAATATTTTAAAGCGTGCCAATTCTTTACAACTAGATTTTTGTATTACTACTGCAGATTTAGTAAACAAGGTAAAATTGATTATAATCTTCTTTATAAATTTAAACGGTTGGTTTATACGAAAATACCCAATGTGGTCAACCTAGTAAATCATGAAGAAGTAGGAAGAGATGGCGACATTGAAAATTTTATCATTTTTTTTGAATGAAAAAAGCGATGTATAGTTTCAAATACGGAAACGCTAAATTTATTGCTTTACCATGGCCCAAAATTAAAGACAATAAAAAAAAGCTGAAATGACTAAAAAGAGAATTAAGAAAGGTAAGAGGAAAGCATATTTTTATTTTTAAACACCGACCACATTATACGGTAGGTGTAAAAGCTATAAGGATTTAGAAGGAAAGGAAAATGCTACTACTAAATTATACGATAGGTATAATGTAACAGCTGTTTTTAGTGGTCACGATATATTTATTATAGAACAAAATAACACAAACTACATTATTTCTGCTGGTGCTGGAGCCTCTATTTATCCATTAAACAGAGAAAAAGATACGCTTAAAGATGATGTTTATTACGGCAAAAGAACTAAAAATAATGATGCTTCTCCATACAAATTCTGTGATGCTGATGGTCCTGTAACCGATATTCCCAAAGCCATGTATTAATTGAATATTATAATCAATAACTAAAAAAATAGCTCAAATATTATATATGACATTAATCATATTTTATATGATTTCTATCTTCTACCTTAGTCTTTTATATAAGTTACTGAAATATAGATAACTATGTAAACATAAAACCATAATATATGACAACACTAACAAATACTTCAAAATTATTTAGAGTTATATTAGGATTATTTCTAATTATATATGCTTTAAATCAGTTTTTGCATTTTATACCATTTACTTATGGTGAAATGCCCGAAAACACAAAAGACTTTATTGATGCTGTAGCTGTATATTTACCTTATTTATATATTTTTGAAATACTGATTGGATTGCTTTTAGTCTTTAATAAATGGACACCATTTGTTTTAATTGTTCTATTTCCGTTAACTATTTCGTTTTTAATATTTAATTTAACTAATAACGATTTAAGTAAAACATGGACTGCTTTAATTATAGCAATTTTAAATATTTTTTTATTAATAAATTATAAGAAAAAGTATATTCCGCTTTTTTCTTAAAGTGAGTTACTTAAAACAAAAAAGAGCTAAGTATACTTAGCTCTTTTTTGTTTTAAAAATATACTAATCTAAATCTACACGAATTCCTAAAGAAATATTATTTTGCTTAACTGCCTGATTTTTAAAAATTGGAGATAAATCGTATTTTATGTATAATGCCAAATCTCCCACGCCCATATAACCGCTTAAACCATACACAAAATCGCTAGTATTATAATTTCGCTTTATTTTTTGCTTTACACGATCACCACTTTCGCTATATCTTAATTTTTGAAGGGTACCAATATTAATACCTCCATAAGCACCAATCCCTATTTTAAATTGTCTATTATTTATATATCGAATCCGATTGTCTGATCTATCCATTTTTTTTAATGGACCAAATTCAAAATGAACAGGAAACACCAAATTTGTTGTTCTGAATTTTGCTTTTTTGAGTGCTACCGGAAAAGTTTCGATGGATGTTATATTGCCGTTTTGCAAAAAATACTGATTGTCATCTAAATTAAGTTTATTCCATTGAAAAGAGAAACCATATTTGAATCTTACAAAACGTGAATTTTCAAATACCCTTGTTTTCCAATTCCATCCCAATTCTATAAAACTCGAAGCTCCTATTTTATACGGCGAATCACTTAAATTTTTGCCATCAATAATAGCATTATTAAATCCTACTGCAAACAACAAGTCGTTTGATGTACGCACATCATCTTTTGGTTTTCTCTTATTGCCTTTAATACTAAAAGTTCTGTTACTAACCATTAAACCTATCTTGTTTTCTTTTTCTGCATCAGCATCTTTACTTTCTGGATAAGTGTTTCTTCTATAAAGCGAGATTCTGTTATCAACAATAGCAATACGGTTCTCAATATTTAAGGCACGTTTTTCAGCAGCTTCTTTTTTTAATTGTTCTGCATCTTCACTTGTAATCTCTCCTTTATCGAAGCGTTTAATAATAGCTTCAACTTCTGCTTTTAAAAAATCCTTTTCTTGCTGTTTTATAGTTTCTTTAAATATTTTTAAAGCTTCGATTCGTTCAAGGTTATTTGGTTTTTGAATCGTATCCTGCGCATGGATTAAGTGCACATTTAAACACAGCACTACGAGTGCTAAATACTTAGTAATTGTTTGCATAACTGTTCGTTTTTTGCCCATAGTGGGTTTCGGTTATTGATTGAATTTTGATGAATTTTTAGTCGTTACGTTGTGCAACAGCTGTTTTTACCGTAATAAAATTTTCTTTCAAAGCTTTAAAAACTTTGTCTCTAAAAGACTGATCTAACTCGTATTCAACGTCTTGAAGTAATGCCAAAGCATCAATTTTTTTAGTGCTTTCGTTATATAATCGTTTTAATTTAATGTCTTTTTGCGCTTCTGCCAACAACGCTTCTATTTCGTTTTCCGTAACTTGGTTTTCTCCATCTTTTAAGGCGTCAACTTGAGCTATTACTTCCTGTATTTTTTGCTCTTCGAGTGTTAACTTTTCTGAAACTATTTTGACAGATTCAACAATGTTTTCTTTTAAAGATTGAATAGTTTTTTCTTCAACAATAAGAATTGTTCCTTCAGTTAAATTAGGCTTGATTATAGTTGTTGTTTTTTGAATTTGATTTGATTGTTTATCTTCTTTTAATTTGATTTCTTCTGAAGCTTCTTCAATATTTTCAATATTATCACTAGCTATTTTATTGGTTGTATCTTGTTTTACAACTTCTGGTGTAACCACAATTTGTGGTGTAATCTGCTCAACAGACTCATTCTTAAAAACTTGTGTGATTACTAATAAAACACCTATAATACTTGCTGCAATACCCAACCACCAAAACGATTTGTTACTCCGCTTTTCTTCTTGATTTTCTAGACGATTAGACAATTTACTCCACGCATCAGCAGATGGTTTTATTGTTCTTTTTTCAAGCTTATCTTTTATGTTTTTATCAAATTTATTTGGTGCCATAGCTTGTTGTTTTATTTAATTCTTTTAATTTTTCTTGCAACAATTTTCGTGCTTTAAATAGCTGTGATTTTGATGTGCCTTCGGTTATATTTAACATATTGGCTATTTCTTGATGCTTATAACCTTCAATGGCATACATAACAAATACCATTTTGTAGCCTTCTGGCATCACATCTATGAGTTGCTGAATTTCGGCAACTTCAATATCTGTTTTAATGTTGTTTGTGTAATTGTTTTCATGTTCTATATCTTCAACTATAAACTCAATATTTTTTTTCTGTCGTAAAAACGAAATGGATTCCCGAATCATAATGCGACGTATCCAACCTTCAAAACTACCTTCGTTCTTAAAATTTTTTAAATGAGAAAAAACTTTAAAAAAACCATTAAGCATCACTTCTTCTGCATGTTGCATATCTTTAATATAGTACCTGCAAATGCTTAACATTTTTGGAGCATATAACTCGAACAACACATGTTGTGCTTCCCGGTTATTCTTTATAGCTCTTTTAATAAGCTCTGGTTCGTCCCAATAGTTATTGGAATTATGGAGTTGAATGACTTTCAAAAAAATGATTTTATATGGTCTTCTATTTATAAAGACGCAAATTTTGTACTAAAGGTTGCCTGAATTTATTTTTTTCATAAATACTATTTCAGATTTAATCAGTTTTCGTATAATTACGTTCTGAAATAGAAGCATTTAGTTAAATTATAATTAGTATGAATATTAATTTAAAAAAAGTAAATTCCTAAATATTAATACAATCAGAAAAAATATTTAACCAATCATAATATAAACTAAACTTAAAAAACAACAAAACATGAAGTATACATTTTTAGCTACAGGATCCATACTAGAAGGATTAGACTGGGTTGTACTAAGCATCTATTTTTTGGCACTTATAGCTGTAGCTGTTTGGGTTGTTCTTCAAAAGAATAAAAGTACAGAAGATTATTTTTTAGCTGGCAGAAATGTAGGTTGGTTTGTAATTGGTGCTTCAATTTTTGCTTCAAACATTGGATCGGAACATGTTGTTGGTTTAGCTGGAACAGGTTTTGAATCTGGAACGCCAATGGCACATTATGAACTTCATGCATGGATTGTATTATTATTAGGCTGGTTGTTTTTACCATTTTACATAAGGAGTGGTGCTTTTACCATGCCAGAATTTTTAGAAAAACGTTTTGATTCTCGTTCTAGGTGGTTTTTATCTTTATTTTCTTTAGTAGCTTATGTTCTCACTAAAGTTTCTGTAACTATTTATGCGGGTGGCATAGTGGTTTCTGAGTTGCTTGGTATTCCGTTTTGGTATGGAGCTATTGGTATTGTTATTTTTACAGGAATCTATACTGTTATTGGAGGCATGAAAGCTGTAATTTATACAGAAACGCTTCAAACCGTTATTCTAATTCTAGGCTCCGTAATTATAACCTATTTAGGATTACAAGAAGTTGGTGGGTGGTCTCAATTACGAGAAACAGTAACATCAGTTAGCCCTAATCATTTTAATATGTGGCGTCCCATGAACGATCCAGATTTTCCATGGACAGGATTATTATTTGGAGGAACCATTGTTGGTATCTGGTATTGGTGTACAGACCAATATATTGTTCAACGTACCTTAGCAGCAAATAATATAAAAATTGGAAGAAGAGGTGCTATTTTTGGAGCTTATTTAAAACTATTACCCATTTTAATTTTCTTAGTTCCTGGTATAATTGCTTTTGCATTATCGATTCAACAACCTGAAATATTCCATGTTGAAAAAGCCGACAGAGCATTCCCTATGTTAGTTAAAACACTCTTACCTGTTGGCTTAAAAGGATTGGTTGCAGGAGGGTTAATGGCTGCTCTAATGAGCTCTTTGGCTTCTGTTTTTAATTCATGCTCAACCATATTTACAATAGATATTTATAAAAAATTAAAACCTAATAAAACAGATAAACAGTTACTTAATATAGGCAAAATTGCAACAACATTTATTGTGATTTTAGGTATTATTTGGATTCCAATTATGGAAAAAATTGGTGGAGGTGTTATGTATCAATATCTTCAAAATGTACAGTCGTATATCGCTCCTCCAGTAACTGCTGTTTTCTTACTAGGAATTATCTGGAAACGCGTTAATGCTAAAGCTGCCATTGTAACACTACTTGCTGGTTTAGCTCTTTTAATATTCAGATTAGGTTCAGAAATTTATTATCAGCCTCAAATTGCTTCTGGCGAAAATATAAACAATCTAATCTATGGATTTGCAACCATCAATTTTGCACACATGGCTATATTTATGTTTGTTTTTTCTGTAATACTTTGCATCTCTGTAAGTTTAGCTACAACAGCACCTAATTATAAGACTATTATTGGATTGTCTTTTGGAACACTTACTGAAGAACAAAAACAAGAAAACAAGAACAGTTACAATACTACAGATGTTGTTTTATCTGTTATCCTTGTCATTCTTGTTATAAGTGTTTTAAGTTATTTTACAGGGACATAAAATTATTAAAAACGATAACTATTTACTCGACTTAGCAAAACACACTTAATGTAGAAGTAGAAATTGATTTAATATTTAAAAAAATTAGATAACAAATGAAAAAACATATTTTAATTATGCTATTAACAGCATTAACTTCAGAAACAATTCAAGCTCAAGATTGGGCAAATTTAAAACGATTTCAAACCGAAAATAAAGCGTTAAAAATCCCTAAGCCAAACGAACACCGTATTGTGTTTATGGGAAACTCTATTACTGAAGGGTGGAAAACTTTACGACCAGAATTTTTTTCAAATAAATCTTTTGTTAATAGAGGTATTAGTGGACAAACCACACCGCAAATGTTATTAAGGTTTAGGCAAGATGTTGTTAATCTCTCACCATCAGTTGTAGTTATATTGGCGGGTATTAACGATATCGCTGGAAATACTGGGCCTTCAACCATTGAAATGATTTTTAATAACATAGTTTCAATGGCAGAAATAGCTAAGGCTAATAATATAAAAGTTATTTTATGTTCGGTACTTCCTGCTTACGATTTTCCGTGGCGACCAGGACTTGAACCCGCTGAAAAGGTTGTTAAGTTAAATGCATTATTAAAATCTCATGCAAAAAAGCATAATCTAGTTTATGTAGATTATTTTTCGGCAATGGCAAACGATGTAAAGGGTTTGAGAAAAGAATTAGGAAGTGATGGTGTACATCCAAATGCCGAAGGCTATGCTATTATGGAGCCTATTGTTGAAAAAGGCATTGCTTTAGCATTAAAGAACAATTAAATAACAATATTAAAGTTAGTAGATTAAACATTTATCTACTAATAATATAATAAAACCTAAATGTTAAAAAGATTTGTTCTATTTTCCTTTTTATTTTTTATAAACTTTATAACTCTAGCGCAAGTTTCAGGAAAAACAGTTGTTGCAAAAAAAGGGGATGGTATATATGCTTTACTTCGAAACAATGGATTAGACCCTACAAAATATTTTGAAAAATTTATCATCTTAAATAAAGAAAATTTAAAATCCAATAATCAATTATTAATTGGTAAGAGCTATATACTGCCAAAGGCTGAAGTAATCATTGAAGAACCACATACTATAAAAGATAGTATTCCTTCAAATGATATAGATAGTGCTACTATTATAAATAAAATTGAGTTTCCGCTTTTTGGAAAAAAGCACAGTGTATTTAATGTTGAAAGCAAAAAACTTAACGGTGCCATTTATTATTTAATTTCTGGTCATGGCGGACCAGACCCAGGTGCTGTAACAAAATATAATAATAAAACTATTTCTGAAGATGAATATGCTTATGATGTAACACTACGACTTGCTAAAAGGTTGCTTTCTAACGGAGCAAAAGTTTATATTATTATTAAAGATGAAGATGATGGTATTAGAGATAAACGCATTTTAGAAGTTGATTATGATGAAGTTTGTTATGTAAATAAAAAAATACCCAGAAACCAGACTTTGCGATTGCGCCAGCGTACCAGAACTGTTAACACCTTATACATGAAACATAAAGGTGCTTACCAAAGACTTATTGTTACGCATGTTGATAGTAGAAGTGAAAATAAAAACATTGATGTGTTTTTCTATCATCATAAAAAAAGTAAATCTGGTAAACGATTAGCAACAAATATTCTGGAGTCTTTTAAGCAAAAATATGCTGAACATCAACCCAACAGAACCTATGCTGGTTCAGTTAGTTCTCGTAGTTTGTATTTAATTAAAAACACGTTTCCGCCTATGGTTTATATTGAATTAGGAAATATAAAAAACAAAAAAGACCAAAAACGTATTTTGGATTATGAAAATAGAGAAGCTTTAGCTAATTGGATTTATGGTGGGTTGTTGGTTGATT